>JAOPUQ010000217.1 GCA_025963425.1 Modestobacter sp.
TGGAGCGGGTCTGCATCGAGACCGTCGAGGGCGGTCAGATGACCAAGGACCTGGCCCTGCTGATCAGCAAGGACGCCCCGTGGCTGACCACCCAGGACTTCCTGGCAGCCATCGACACCAACCTGCAGAAGGCCATGGCCTGACCTCAGATCCCCGTACGCCCGACGGCCCCCTCGACCCACCCGGTCGAGGGGGCCGTTCGGCGTTCCGGCGGGCCGCCCGTCCGGTGATCATCCCGACGTGATCACACCTGTGGACGACGCCGGAACCGGGAACGGCCGAATCGGCTCACCTCAGACGCCGAACACCTGGGTCCACCAGGGCCCTCCGCTGCCGGTGGCGACGCCCAGGCCCATCGTCCGGTAGGAGCAGTCCACGATGTTCCGCCGGTGGCCGGGGCTGGTCAGCCAGGAGTCCATCACCGAGGCGGCGTCGGGCTGGCCCTGCGCGATGTTCTCCGCCCGGGCGTTGGTCGCGCCCGCCGCGTCCGCCCGGTCGAACGGGCCGAGCCCGTCGGGGTTGTCGTGGTCGAAGAAGCCCCGGTCGCGCATGTCGGCGCTGTGGGCGCCGGCGACGCCGGCCAGCCGGGCGTCGGCGGAGACCGCGCCGCAGCCGGCGGCGGCGCGCGCCTGGTTCACCAGCGCCAGCACCTGACCCGCCTCACCGCTGACCGGAGCCGGGGCCGGGACGGGAGCCGGGGCCGGGACGGGAGCCGGGGCCGGGACGGGAGCCGGGGCCGGGGCGGGCTTCGGTGTGGCAACCGCGGGCGTCGGGGGAGCCGCCCCCGAGGGCTCCGCCGGGACGGCCGGCGTGGTCGTGGTGACGGCGGTCGAGGTGGGGACCCCGGTCTCTGTCACGGGCGGTGCCGCGGCTGACGGCGGGACGGTGGAGGTCGCCGTGGGCGCCCTCCCGTCGGACCGGGAAGAGCGGTCCGACCGGGGGGAGCGGTCGGCAGAGGGGTGGAGCCGGTCCGCGGACGCGCCATCCCGTCCGGAGGCGGCGTCGTCCAGGAGCGGGACGGCCGGTCCGCCCAGCAGGGGTACCGCCGCTGCGACGGCCAGCAGCACGGCGAGCACGAGCAGCGGGGCCCACAGCGGGCGTCGGGATCGGGCCGGCGCCGGGCGGAGGTGGGCTGACCGGCTGCGTCGCCTGGTGCTGAGGCTGGAGGGCGGCGTGGTGGGGCGGTGGCGCACGGGCACGTCCTCAAGATCACGAATCGTTACCCGACCGAGACTAACCGTGAGCGCACAGTGACGGATGGTGGGGAGGGCGCCTGGGGTGTGATCGGTCTCCATCGCTGGAGCGCCGCGGACCCCGGTGCGGCTACTACCGTGATGTGTTCGGGATCGTCCCGTCGACACCCCCATCCAGGAGGAATCCGCCGCCGGTGAGCGACGTATGGCTCAACATCATCATGGTCTTCGCGTTCGTGCTGATCGGCGGCGCCTTCTCCGGCGCCGAGATCGCCCTGGTGTCGCTCCGGGAGTCCCAGGTCCGCTCGCTGGGCGAATCCGGCGGCCGCCGCGGCAAGGCGCTGACCAAGCTGCTCGCCGAGCCCAACCGGTTCCTGGCGGCCGTCCAGGTCGGCGTCACCCTGGCCGGCTTCTTCTCCGCAGCCTTCGGTGCCAGCACGCTGTCCGGGCCGCTGGCCGACTGGCTGATGGGCCTGGGCGTGCAGCCCGGGGTGGCCGAGCCGCTGGCCTTCGTCCTGGTGACCATCGCGATCAGCTACCTGTCCCTGGTGGTCGGCGAGCTGACCCCGAAGAGGCTGGCGCTGCAGCGGGCCGAGGGCTTCTCGCTGCTGGTCGCCGCCCCGCTCAACGGCATCGCCATGATCTTCCGGCCGATCATCTGGCTGCTGTCCCGCTCCACCGACCTGCTGGTCCGCCTGCTCGGCGGTGACCCGAAGGCCAGCGGCGAGGCGATCGGCCAGGAGGAGCTGCGCGACCTGGTCGCCGCGCACGAGTCGCTGACCAGCGACGAACGCCGGCTCATCGACGACGTGTTCCGGGCCGGGGACCGCGAGGTCCGCGAGGTGATGACGCCGCGCACCGAGGTCGACTTCCTCGACGCGTCGATGACCGCGAGCCGCGCGGCCAAGCAGGTCGCGGACTCCAGCTGGTCGCGGTACCCCGTCGTCGGGCGGAGCGAGGACGACGTCGTCGGCTTCGTGCACGTCCGCGACCTGTTCCTGCCCAACCACCCGGCCGGGCGGGCCGCGACCGTCGGCGACCTGGCCCGTGAGGTCAAGCAGCTGCCCGGCACGGCCGGCGTCCTCACCGCGCTGTCGGAGATGCGCAAGGAGAACCGGCACTTCGCGATCGTCGTCGACGAGTACGGGGGAACCGACGGGATCGTCACCCTCGAGGACCTCATCGAGGAGGTCATCGGGGAGATCTACGACGAGTACGACGAGGAGGTCGCCCCGCAGACCGACGACCCGGCCGACGGACCGCACGAGGTCGACGGGCTGCTGAACCTGGACGACTTCGCCGACGCCACCGGGCTCCAGCTGCCCGACGGCCCGTACGAGACCGTGGCCGGATACGTGCTGGCCGCCCTGGGGCGCCTGCCGTTGGTCGGCGACTCGGTGACCGTCGAGGGCCGGACGTTGACGGTGCAGGAGCTCGACGGACGGCGCATCGCCCGGATCTCGGTGTCACCGGCGCCCCAGCCCGAGGCCGGCGCCGACGACGTCCCCGCGGAGTCCGCCTCCGGCTGAGCCGCCCGGGGGGCTCAGCTGGGCGCCCTCAGACCAGGGTGTTGCGCGCCTGCGCGAACTCCCAGGCGTCGGCCACGATCCCGGCGAGGTCGGTGTGCTCGGGCGCCCAGCCCAGGTCGGCCCGGATGCGCGCGGAGCTGGCCACCAGCCGCGCCGGGTCCCCGGCGCGCCGGGCGCCGACGACGACCGGCACCGTGTGCCCGGTCACCGAGCGCACGGCCTCGACGACCTCCTGCACCGAGAAGCCCGTGCCGTTGCCCAGGTTGTAGACCCGGTGCTCACCCGGCGCCGGCGCCGGCAGGGCCAGCAGGTGGGCCGCGGCCAGGTCCTGCACGTGCACGTAGTCGCGGATGCAGGTGCCGTCGGGGGTGGGGTAGTCCTCGCCGAAGACGGTCATCGCGTTCCGGGTGCCGGCGGCGACCTGCAGGGCGATCGGGATGACGTGGGTCTCGGTGGCATGCCGCTCGCCGCAGCCGTAGGCGGCACCGGCGACGTTGAAGTACCGCAGGCTCACCGCCGCGAAGGAGTGCGCCACCGCGTACGAGGTCAGCATGTGGTCCACGGCCAGCTTGCTCGCGCCGTAGGTGTTGGTCGGGCGGGTCGGCGCGTCCTCGGAGATCGGGACCTCGTCGGGCTCGCCGTAGGTGGCCGCGGTCGAGGAGAACACGATCCGCCGGCAGTCGGCCGCGCGCATCGCCTCCAGCAGCGCCAGTGAGCCGCCGACGTTGGTGTGCCAGTAGTCCTCCGGCGTCACCTGGCTGGCGCCCACCAAACTCTTGGCCGCGAAGTGCAGCACCGCCTCGGGGCGCACGTCGGCCAGTACCGGGGCGGAGTCGTGCAGCGAGGCCCGGACCAGCGTCGCACCCTCGGGGACGGCGTCGGCGTGCCCGGTCGACAGGTCGTCGAGCACGGTCACCTGGTGTCCGGACTGCAAGAGTGCCGCGGTGACTACGCTGCCGATGTAGCCGGCACCGCCGGCAACGAGTACGCGCATGGCATCACCCTAGAGACGTCGCCGACCCGGTGTTGCACAGCGGTGCCCGCCCGGGGCGGCAGGTGCAGGAGGAACAGTCGTGGTCAGCGCACGTCCCGCCGTCGCCGCCCTGCCGGCCTACCGGCCCGGCCGCAACCCGGCGGACCTCGCCCGCGAGATCGGCGTCGATCGGGCGGTGAAGCTGGCCAGCAACGAGGTCGCCTTCCCCCCGCTGCCGGCCGTGCTGCAGGCGATCGCCGCCACCGCCGGGGAGACCCACCGGTACCCCGACAACGGGGCGGCGGTGCTGACCGCCGCGCTGGCCGAGCGGTACGGCGTCGAGCCGGGGCAGGTGGCCGTCGGCTGCGGTGCGGTGACGGTCTGCCAGCAGCTGGTCCAGGCGTTCAACGACCCCGGCTCGAGCATGGCCTTCGCCTGGCGCTCCTTCGAGATGTACCCGCTGCTGGCCGAGGTCGCCAGTGCCCGCGCCGTCCGGGTGCCGCTGGTACCGGTCACGCCCGGCGGGCCGGCCGACACCCACGACCTCGACGGCCTGCTGGCCGCGATCGACGAGACCACCCGGCTGGTGTTCGTCTGCAACCCGAACAACCCCACCGCGACGGCGGTGCGCCGGGCCGAACTCGAGCGCTTCCTGGACGCGGTGCCCGCCGGGACCCTCGTGGTGCTCGACGAGGCCTACCGCGAGTTCGTCACCGACCCCGACGTCCCCGACGGCATCGAGCTGATGCGGGGGAGGGCCAACGTGGCGGTGCTGCGGACGTTCTCCAAGGCCTGGGGCCTGGCCGGGCTACGGGTGGGCTACCTGCTCGCGGAGGACCCGGCGGTGGCCGAGGCGGTGCGCAAGACCACCGTCCCGTTCAGCGTCTCCAGCCTCGCCCAGGCGGCCGCGGTCGCCGCGCTGGCCAGCCAGGACGAGGTGCGCGAGCGCTGCGCGGCCGTCGTCGCCGAGCGCGCCCGGCTCACCGCGGCGCTGCGGGAGCGCGGCCTGGAGGTCGGCGACAGCCAGGCCAACTTCGTCTGGCTGCCGCTGGGCGAGGCGACCGCCGCGACCGCCGCGGCCCTCGAGGCGCGGGCGGTCATCACCCGGCCGTTCGCCGGGGAGGGACTGCGGGTCAGCGTGGGCACGCCCGAGGAGGACGACGTCTTCCTC
>JAOPUQ010000233.1 GCA_025963425.1 Modestobacter sp.
GTGTCCGCGCTGCTGGCCGCGGCCAGCGACCTGCTCGCCGACATGGGCGAGGAGCTGGGCATCGGCGGCGGCGCGGCCGGCGGGGTCGAGCAGTCCCGGGCGATCGCCCGCCGCTTCCGCACCGGCGTGCTGCGCTCGGTGAACCCGACGACCGGGCTGGCCCGCGACCTGGACCTGCGCACCGGCCGGTGGCTGGACGTGGAGAGCGCCGCGGGGTTCGCGCCCCTGCTGTGCGGCGGGGACGACGCGCTGACCCGGCGACAGCGCGACCTCCTGCTGGGGCCGCGGTGGTGCGGCCACTCCCGGCTGCGCTGGCCGGTGGTGCCCTCGGTGTCGCCCGCCTCGCCGGCGTTCCGCGAGCGCACCTACTGGCGGGGACCGCAGTGGCCGGTGCTCAACTGGCTGATGGCCTGGGCGCTGAACCGGTCCGGCGAGCCCGAAGCGGCCAACGCGCTGCGCCTGGCCGGTCTTTCCCAGCTGGTCGACTGCGACTTCGCCGAGTACTACGAACCGGTCAGCGGAGAGGTGCTCGGCAGCAAGGACCAGTCGTGGACGGCGGCGATCGCGCTGGACTTCCTGGCCGCCCGCCGCCCGGCCGAGCGCCGTCCGGTGCGCTGGCTGACCAGCGAGCTGCCCCGCATCACCCCGGCTCACCGGGCGCCCGGGCACCTTCCGCACTCCCCCGGGCACGTGGTCGCCCACCGCCCGCCGCACGGCCCGCCGACCGCGCCACCGCGCAGCCCGCAGTGATCACGGCCGCGGGTCCGGGCTCTTCGTCAGCGCCGGGTCGGTCCGGGCGACCGGCTTCAGGACCTCGTCCATCCGCGCCGTGACCTCCGGGTCCAGCCGGACGCCGGCGGCCTTGACGTTGTCGAGGACCTGCTCGGGGCGGCTGGCGCCGATGATCGCCGCGGCGACGTTCTCCTCCTGCAGGACCCAGGCCACGGCGAGGGCGGCCATCGAGAGGCCGAGGTCCGCGGCGATGGGCGCCAGCTCCTGGACCCGGGCGAGCACGTCGTCCTTCATCCAGCGGGAGATGAAGTCCGCTCCCCCGCCTTTCTGGTCGGTGGCGCGCGAGCCCTCGGGCACCGGCTGGCCGGGCAGGTACTTCCCGGTCAGGACACCCTGCCCGATCGGGGAGAAGCAGATCTGGCTGATGCCGAGCTCGCGGCAGACCGGGATGACCTCGGCCTCGGGCACCCGGTACAGGGCGGAGTACTGCGGCTGGTTGGACACCAGCGGCACGCGCAGCTCGTCGGCGATCGCCTTGGCCGCGCGGATCTCCTCCGCACGCCATTCCGAGACGCCGATGTAGAGCGCCTTGCCGGAGTTCACGACGGCGGCGAAGGCCTCCATCGTCTCCTCGAGCGGGGTCTCGTAGTCGTAACGGTGCGCCTGGTAGAGATCGACGTAGTCGGTGCCCAGCCGGCGCAGCGAGCCCTCGATCGAGTCGCGAACGTGTTTGCGGGACAGGCCGCGGTCGTTGGGGCCGGGGCCGGTCGGCCAGTAGACCTTGGTGAAGATCTCGATGCTGCTGCGCTTCTCACCCGCCAGCGCCTCGCCCAGCACCCGCTCCGCCCGCCCGCCGGCGTAGACGTCGGCGGTGTCGAAGCTGGTGATGCCGGCGTCCAGGGCGGCGCGCACGCACGCGGTGGCGGCGTCGGCCTCGACCTGGCCGCCGTGGGTGATCCAGTTGCCGTAGGTGATCTCACTGATCTTGAGGCCGCTGCGGCCCAGGTGTCGGAACTCCATGTCCGGTGTTCTACCCGCGTCACATCGAGGTCCGGGGAGACGCCCCCGGTCGCTCGTCGTCGGGCCTGCTCAGCCCACGGCTGTCCCGAGGGGCCCTCGGGTCGCGAGGCGGCCCAGCGCGGGGTCGTACCCCAACCGCTCACTGGCGTCCCGGGCGGCTCGCGCCACCACGGGGCCGAGACGCTCGACGTCGCGCTCGGTGACCCGCTGCGTCGGGAACCCCAGCCCCATCACCGCGGCCAGCTCTCCGGCGTGGTCGAAGACCGGTGCGCTGATCGAGCCGACGTCCGCGTGCCGCTCGCCGAACGCCGCGTAGAACCCCTGCGCGCGCGCCACGGCCGCCTGCTGATCGAGTTCGCCGAGGCTGGCCGGCGTCTTGGAGGTGAACCTGGCGAGGTCGCTGCCCTCGAGGTCCCGGCGCGCCTGGGGGTCGAAGGCGAGGAATACCTTCCCGGGCGCGCCCGCGTGGATGGGCATCACCATGCCGACCATGAACGGGCGCATGACGACGTGGCGGGTCTCGGCGACGGCCACGACCGTCCGGAACACCCCGTCGCGGACGTAGCAGCAGGCCGTCTCCCCGGTCTCGTCGCGCAGTTGCTGCAGGACGGGCTTCACCAGCCGGACGACGTCGAGCCCCAGCGTTCCGGGGGTCGCCCACCGCACCATGGCGATGCCGATGCGATACCGGTCACCGTCCCGGTCCAGGAAACCCTCGTACACCAGGTCCTGCACCAATCGCTGGCAGGTGCTCGACGGCAGACCCGTCGTCCTGATGATGTCCTGCAGCGTCGGATCGGGGGACTCGACCGAGAAGCAGTTCAGGATCCGGGTGATCTTGTGCAGGACGAGCGTCGATGCTCGGCCTTCGTCGTGCCGCGTCACCACTGTGGAGTCCTCACGAGCGCCGTTCGAGCTGGTCCCCGGCGGGGCGAGCGCCCATGGTAGGCGGCCCCCGCCGCCGTGAACCGGTGCCGCCGGACGGCGCCGACACGTGATCACACCGCTGTGAGCCGTTTGACACAGAGGCTGCTCAACCCGCATCGTGGATGAACCACCCACGATGTGGGTTGGCATCCTGCTTCGCACAGTGACGTGGAGACCTCATGCCTGCCTCGCCCAGCCTTGTGACGTCGGAGACGGCCCCCGAGCCGAAGAGGCCGGGCACGTCCCGGATCGGGCTCATCGTCCCCAGCTCGAACACCACCATGGAGACCGAGCTCCCCGAGCTCTTCCGACGCCAGTCGGAGGCGACCGGGCACCGGTACACGTTCCACTCCGCGCGCGCGGCGCTGAAGAACGTCACCCGGGAGGAGCTCCTGGCCATGGTGGCCAAGGCGGCCGACTGCGCCGTCGCCGTGTCCGACGCCGACGTCGACGTCATCGCCTACGCCTGCCTCGTGGCGGTCATGGCACAGGGCCCCAACGCCCACGTCGAGTCCGAAGCGGCCATCTCCCGGGCCGCCGCCGACAACGGGCACCCCGCCGAGGTCAGCAGCAGCGCCGGGGCTCTCGTCCGCACCCTCCAGGAGCTGGGTGCCGCCCGGGTCGCGATGGTCACCCCGTACATGAAGCCGCTGACCAAGATGGTCAGCGACTACATCGAGGGAGCCGGCATCACCGTGCTCGACGCCGCCAGCCTGGAGGTCGCCGACAACCTCGCCGTCGGCTGCCTCGACCCGCGCAACCTCCCCGCCATCGCACGGAACCTCCAGCGCGACGGGGCTGACGCGATCGTGCTCTCTGCCTGCGTGCAGATGCCCTCGCTGCCGGCCGTGCAGGCCGTCGAGGACGAGCTGGGCCTGCCGGTGATCACCGCGGCCACCGCGACGACCTACGAGGTGCTGAAGGCCCTCGGGCACACGCCCGCCATCACCGGGGCCGGCCGGCTCCTCGCCGGCAACTCCGGCGCCCCGACCGCCGCACGCGCCGGCTGACGGGCACCGGTCATGTCCCTCTCGATCATCGCGTTCCTCGTCCTCATCGCGGCCTTCGCGATCGGCTCGCTGACCAGCATCAGCGCCGGCCTGCTCGCGCTGGTGGCAGCCTTCGGCATCGGCACCCTCGTGGCCGACCTGCCCCTGAAGGACGTCATCGACCAGTTCCCCTCGGCGTTGTTCTTCATCCTGGTGGGGGCCACGCTCCTGTTCGGCATCGTCCGGATCACCGGCACGATCGACCTGCTGGCCTACTGGGCCGAGCGGCTCGCCGGCGGGCGCAGGCTGCTGGTGCCGGTGCTGATGTTCCTGCTGACGGCGGTCCTCTCCTCGGCGGGCGCGTTCACCCCGGCGGCCGTCGCCATCGTGGCTCCGGTCGCCCTCGCGCTCGGCGGCCGGTTCGGGATCAGCAATCTCGCCATGGGGCTGGTCGTGGTCCAGGGCGCGAACGCCGGGGCCTTCTCACCGGTGAACCCCTTCGGCGTGCTGTCCAACCTCATGCTCGACGAGGCGGGGGCGCCCGGCGACACCCTGAAGCTCTTCATCTACTGCTTCCTGTTCAACGCCGTCCTGGCGGTCATCGCCTACGCCGTCATCCAGGCCATCGCCAACCGCCGGGACCGGGAGGACGACACGGCCGCCGCACCGTCCGACGGCTCCGGCGGGTCCGTCGCGTCGCCGGCGGTGGCCGGTCCGGCCACGGGTGGAGTGGCCACTGGCGGAGTGGCCACGGCCGTGGTCCCGGAGACGACGACCGGGACCGCGCCGACGAAGGTGGAGGTCACGCCGATGCGGGTTCTCACCCTCATCGGGCTGGTCGCTCTCCTCGTGCTGACCACCGTGTTCGGCCTCGACGTGGGCGTGGCCTCCCTGGTGATCGCGCTGGGCCTGATCATCGTGAAGCCGTCGGTGCAGAAGCCGGCCATCGAGAGCATGCCGTGGTCGGCGATCCTGCTGGTCACCGGAATCGTGACCTACGTCGGTGTGCTCGAGGCCATGGGTGCGCTCGAGGACCTGCAGAACGGTATCGAGGGCCTGGGCAGCAGCTCCGTCGCCGCTCTGGTCACCAGCTACGTGGTCGGCATCATCTCGGCCTTCGCCTCGACCACCGGGACGCTCAGCGTCATCAGCCCGATCGTCGTCCCCATCGCCGGCGACCCGCTACTGACGGCCATCGGCGTGGTCACCGCCGTGAGCATCAGCTCGTCGGTCGTGGACACCAGCCCCATGTCCACGAGCGGGGCGCTGCTCATGGCCAGTGCGCAGCCCAAGGACGAGCGCATGTTCTTCCGGGCACTGCTGCTGTGGGCGATCGCGATGATCGCGGTCGTCCCACTCGGCGTGTGGTTGTTCTTCGTGTACCTCGGAATCGGCTGACGCCGGTCCACACCGGGCGGCCGGCGCGTCCCGACCGCCCTGCAGGACGACGCGAGGGCCGTCTCCCCACCGGGAGGCGGCCCTCGCCGTTTGCCGTTCCACGAGGCCCGCTGAGACACGGTCGCCGCCGGGCCGAGCCGGTCATCGGAGGCACCGTGACGCTGGGCCGGCGCATGGCGGACGTCGCACGGGGGTAGGTCTGCCCACGGGAGGCAGGATCACGCGGCCTCGCCCTCGCCCTCGCCCTCGGTCACGGTTGCGGCCCCGGTCCGGAGGACGCCGGCGGCACGACCGCATCGCCACCCGATCGGCGTCGGGCCCCGGCGTCGGTCACACCTGGCCGGCCCTGCCGGTCCCGAGTTCCTGGGGCCGTGATGCCCATATCCCGCTTCGGGCACGCCGCCCGGACGAGCCTCTGGCCGCTTCCCCTGCTGTGCGTGTTCGCCGGCGCCCTGGTCGCTCTCGGCACGCTCTCCCTCGACCGCCGCTCGGGCTACACGCTGGTCCCGCAGACCGTCACCGGCACGCCGAGCGACGCGCAGACCGTCCTGTCGGTGTTCGCCGCCGCGATGGCGACACTGACCAGCCTCGTGCTGACCATGACGCTGGTCGCGGTGCAGCTGGCGATGGGCCAGTTCTCGCCCCGGATCGTGGCTGCCCTCCTCACCGATCGGGCCAACCAGCTGGCGATCGGCCTGTTCGGCGCGACGTTCGTGGTCGCTGTGCTGACCCTGCGCGAGGTCCGGGGCTCCGACACGGGATCCGTTCCCGGGCTGTCGATGCTGCTCGCCTACCTGCTGATGTTCACCAGCATCGTGACGCTGGTCCTCTTCGTGCACCACGCGGGGCAGGGCCTGCGGGCGGCAGGCCTGATCGATCTGGTCGGCGACCGCACCCGTGCGCTCATCGCCTCGGGGGATCCCCCCGACGTCGATGCGCCCGCCGACCCGGCCGTCGTCCCGGCGCGGGAGCCGGGCAACGTCTTCCGGGTCGACCGGCCAAGGCTCGTCTCCGCCGCCCGCCGCGCCGACTGCGTGCTCGAACTCGTGCCCGTGGTCGGTGACTTCGTGTCGGGCGGCGCACCGCTGTTCCGCGTGCACCCGGCTCCCGGGCGGACCGCCGGTGCTGCCCGGGCCGGCGCCGGTCGTGTCCGGCCGGCAGAGATCGCCGGGCTGGTGCTGGTGGCGGACGAACGGGTGCACACCGAGGACATCGCGTACGGGCTGCGGAAGCTGGTCGACATCGCCGAGCGGTCCATCGCCCAGCCCTTCAACGATCCGACGACGACCCTGCAGGCGCTGCACCGGTTGCACGACCTGCTGCGGCAGCTCGCGCCCCGCCCGCTGCCCTCCGGCGAGCACCGGGACGAGGACGGCGTGGTCCGGCTGGTCGAGCGCACGCTCAGCTGGGACGGCTACGTCCGGCTCGCCTTCGACGAGATCCGGCTGGCCGGCGCATCCTCGCCGCAGGTGACCCGCCGGCTGTCCGCCGCGCTCCATGACCTCAAGACCGTCGCCCCGCCCGACCGGCAGGCTCCGCTCGACCGCCAGCTGCGCCTGCTGACCGCCGCCGTCCACCGTGCCTACGAGGACGAGGAGGACATCACCGCCGCGCTGACGCCCGACACCGAGGGGATCGGCTCCGGTGCCGACGTCACCACACCCGTGCGTCTGGACGGGGGCGCAGTCGTCACCGGAGAGCTGGCAGCCACACTGCATCGGAGGGCCTGATGGACGACACCGCGCACGCCCCGGCGCTTGCTGGGGTGCATCACCTGAAGCTGCCCGTGCGGAACCTGGCGCGTTCACGGGACTGGTACGCCGGCCGCCTCGGCTACCAGGTCGCCCTCGAGTTCGTGGAGGACGGCCAGCTCATGGGCTACGCCTTGCGTCATCCCAACGGCGGCCCGCTCCTTGCGCTGCGTCTCGATCCGGCCCGCGCCGAAGCAGCCGCGGGCTTCGACTACTTCGCGATCGGCGTTCCGGACAAGGCGGCCATGGAGCGACTCGCCGAGCAGCTCACCGCTGACGGCGAAACGCACGCTGGTGTCTGCGAGGGGGCCATCGGCTGGAGCCTGCCAAGGCTGCACGACCCCGACGGACACGAGGTCCGGTTCTACACGGTGGAACAGCACACCCGGCCCGACGCGGTCCTCACGGTGCACGATCCCGACGTACCCGAGAGCCCGTGAGCCCGTGAGCCCGGGTGCTGGCCCAGTCGTGTTCGCTGCGGTGCAGCTCCGGGGGCGATCGACAAGGTCCCGCGCTCCCCCTCACCCTCGCAGGGTGTCGTGGGCGGTCCTCGTCCAACTCCCGACGCGACAGCGGGCCGTCGCCGTCCTCGAACGACACCGAGAAGGTGACGATCACGCTGGAGGACGCCGCCGGCCGCGGTGGCGGTCTCATAGAGAAACCTGGCGGCCCTCGGGCGCCTGGCAACGGACTAGCCGCGCGGGGAACGCGAGGTCAGCGGGCGTTGTACTCGTCGTCGGTGACGAGCTCGCCCCACTCGGACTCCGACCCCTGGCCCTCGCCCGGGCCCTCCCACATGGCGAGGTGGGACATGAAGTGGTCAGGGGCGGCACCGTGCCAGTGCCACTCGCCCGGGGGCGTGTAGATCGTCTGGCCAGGGCGGATCTCGGCGACCTCGCCGCCGCGGGACTGGACGAGCCCGATGCCCTCGGTGACGTGCAAGGTCTGCCCCACGGCGTGGCAGTGCCACGCGGTGCGGGCGCCGGGGGCGAAGCGCACGATGTTGACCCGCATGCGCGAAGGCTCGGAGCCCTGGGCGATGACGTCGAACCAGACGTCACCGGTGAACATCTGCGCCGGTCCCTTGACCGACGGCTGCTTGGTCAGGATCTCCATCGTCATCTCCTCCTGTCGTGATGCTGCCCGGGCGGCCGTGGCGGCCCGGTGCGGGTGTCTCAGGCCGACACGGAGCTGTCCGCGATCTCCGCGGCCGTGCGGGGCCGGACGATCAGCGCAACGACGACGGCCAGCGCGAGGACGAGCATGCCCGTACCGGCAGTGAGCGCGGTCGCGACGCGGTGCGCGAGCAGGTCGCGGGCGGCGAGCGGGCCGGAGCCGGCAGCGGCGAAGACGGCGACCAGCACGCCCAGTCCGAGGGAGCCGCCGAGTTGATGGGCGACGTTGACCAGCCCGGAGGCGGCGCCGGCATCCTCGGGAGCGACGCCGGCTGTCATGGAGGCAGCCACGATGCTCCGAGACCTGGAGCGGGCGACGAACGAGCACGATCTCGACCGCCTGGTCGACTGCTTCGG
>JAOPUQ010000274.1 GCA_025963425.1 Modestobacter sp.
GCGACGGCCAGCACCCGGTGCACCCCGGCGACCCCGACGTCGTCCACCCGCCGGCAGCCGACCCCGCTCGCCGCCAGCGTGGCCGCCACCTCGGCGGCCACCGTGCCGTCCGACGTGCCGGCGGTGAGCACCAGCACCTCGCCCACCGGGTCCGGGGGAGTGCCCACCCAGGCGACCCGGGCGGCCTCGTCGACGTGCGCGGCCGGCCATCGGTCGCGCACCGCCGCCGTGGTGGGCCCGTCGACCCGGGTGGCCCAGGCCAGCGGCGCCCCGGCGGCGAGCAGTCCGGCCAGGCAGGCGACGGTCTCCGCCGGGCTCTTGCCCGCGGCGAACACGACCTCGGGGGTGCCGGTCCGGGCGGCGCGGTCGACGTCCAGCCGGGCGATCCCGATGTCGGCGGTGCGCGGCGGCTGACTCACCCGGTCAGTGTCGCCCACCGCCGGGGAGGCACCTCGCCGTGCCGCCCGCGCGGGAGTTGGGCAGTATGCGGGGCATGAGCGTCGTCAAGATCAACGTCGTGACCGTGCCGGAGGACAAGCGGGCCCGCTTCGAGGAGCGCTTCGCCGGCCGCGCCGGAGCCGTGGAGACCACCGCGGGCTTCGAGTGGTTCGAGCTGCTGCGCCCGGTGGCCGGCACCGACTCCTACCTCGTCTACACCCGCTGGAGCAGCGAGGAGGACTACCAGGCCTGGCAGTCCAGCCAGGACTTCGACCGCGCCCACGACGGCGGCGGCGACACCCTCGCCCCCGCCGCGGAGCGGTCGCAGAACCACCTGTGGAGCTACGACGTGGTCGAGTCCGCCGCGCCCAAGGGGAGCTGACCCGCCCGGACCGAACCCGACCGCAACGCCGCCGCCCACGTGGCGTCGCGGTCGGCGGGTGCCGCCGTGGTCGCCACGAAGTCGGCCACCACGGCGGCGAACCGCCCGGGCTCCTCCACCTGGGGGAAGTGTCCTGCCCCGTCGAAGACCACCAGCCGGCTGCCCGGCAGCTGCTCGGCCAGGTCATGGGCGTGGGCAACCGGGATCACCGGGTCGCGGCCGCCCCACACCAGCAGCAGCGGGAGCGCCGCGGCAAGGTAGAGCCGGTCGGCCGCGCTCACGCGCTGCCCACCGACGTCGAGCACGGCGCGGGCGGTGAGCACGAAGGCGGCCCGGGCCTCGGTGTCGGCCAGGGTGGCCAGTCCGGCGACGACCTGACCCAGCGCGGGCGGGGTGAACCGCTGGAGCGGCCCGAGCAGGCGGCGTACTGCGGACGTGGTGACCGGGTTGAAGAGGGCCGGCAGCACCCACTCCGCACCCGGCAGGGCGACCGCGCGCAGGGCCGGGCTCACGGTGCGGCCCAGGCCGCCGGAGTCGACCAGCACCAGCCGCTCCACCGCGGTGGGGAACTGGTAGGCCAGCTGCATCGCCACCCCACCGCCCAGGCTGTGCCCGACGACGGTGGCGGACTCCAAACCCAGCAGCACGAGCAGGTCACGCACCTGGGTGGCCAGCGACCCCAGGCTGTAGTCGCCCGCCGGCTTCTCCGAGGCGCCGTGGCCAGGCAGGTCCGGCGCCACGACCCGGTGGGTGCGGGCCAGCTCGTCCAGGGCCGGGCCGAAGCTGGCCCCGGAGCCGAGCAGTCCGTGCAGCAGGAGCAGCACGGGGCCGGTCGTGCCGCCGATCCGGTAGGACAACCGGTGCCCGTGCACCACGACCACCTCGGTGCGGACCTCGGACGTCGTCCAGCAGGCCGGCGACCACTCCGCGGGGACGTGCGGCTGTGCCGGTGTGGGTCCGTCCATCCCGGGAGGGTAGGCGCAGCTGGCCCCCGGGAGGGCCGGGCTAGTGTGGTGCCGCGGGCCCGCGCAGCCGGGCGACCGTCACCGCACACACTCGCCAGGTGGGAGCCATGACCGACACGCTCGCCGACAGCCGTACCTCCTCCCGGTTCTTCGCCGAGGGCGTGCCGCTGGTCGTGGAGGACGTGCCGCGCCGCTCCGCCGCCGAGCGCAGCGCGATGCTCGAGGACCCGGGCTTCGGCCGGTACTTCACCGACTCGATGGTCGTGGCGCGCTACCGCGCCGGTGAGGGCTGGGTCGACGCCCGGCTCACCGCCTACGCGCCGCTGCAGATGGACCCCAGCGCGGCCGCCCTGCACTACGCCCAGTCGATCTTCGAGGGGCTCAAGGCCTACGCCCAGCCCGACGGGAC
This sequence comes from Modestobacter sp., assembly GCA_025963425.1. Lineage (GTDB taxonomy): Bacteria > Actinomycetota > Actinomycetes > Mycobacteriales > Geodermatophilaceae > Modestobacter. The sequence goes on from JAOPUQ010000274.1 coordinate 2,195, forward strand.
CGTGGCCACCTTCCGGCCGGAGGCCAACGCCGCGCGCTTCGCCCGCAGCGCCGCCCGGCTGGCCATGCCGCCGGTCCCGGCGGCCTCGTTCCTCGCGGCCGTCGACGCGCTGGTCGACGCCGACCGGGACTGGGTCCCCACCGGCCCGGACCAGACGCTCTACATCCGGCCCTACCAGCTGGCGGTCGAGCCGTTCCTCGGTGTCCGCCCGGCCCGCGAGTACCTGTTCATCGTGATCGCCAGCCCGGCCGGTGCCTACTTCCCGCGCGGCGTGCACCCGGTGTCGGTCTACCTCTCCGAGGACTACATCCGGGCCGCGCCCGGCGGCACCGGGGACGTCAAGTGCGCCGGCAACTACGCGGCCAGCCTGCTGGCCCAGGAGCAGGCCATCGCGGCCGGCTGCGACCAGGTGGTCTGGCTGGACGCGGTGGAGAAGCGCTACGTCGAGGAGATGGGCGGGATGAACCTGTTCTTCGTCCTCGGCTCCGGCGAGGACGCCGAGCTGGTCACTCCCGAGCTCACCGGCACCCTGCTGCCCGGCATCACCCGCGACTCGCTGATCACCGTGGCCCGCGAGCTGGGGCACACCGTCACCGAGCGGAAGATCAGCGTCGACGAGTGGCGGTCCGGTGTCGCCGACGGTTCGATCACCGAGACCTTCGCCTGCGGCACCGCGGCCGTCATCACCCCCGTCGGTGAGGTCAAGGCCCGCACGGGCGACTTCACCGTCGGCACCGGTGAGCCCGGCCCGCTGACGATGCAGCTGCGCGCCGCCCTGCTCGACCTCCAGCACGGCCGCGTCGCCGACGGCCACGGCTGGCTGCACCGCGTCGCGTCCGCCGCCTGAGCCCGCGGGACCGGGGGAGGGGAGCGGCGTGCTGCGCTGGCGTGGGCTGGAGGCCACCCCTCCCGACCTGGGGCGCACGGTGGTCACCGTCGGCATGTACGACGGCGTGCACCGGGGGCACCAGCACCTGATCGGCGCGGCGGTCGCGCGCGCCCGGGCCATGCGCCGTCCGTGCCTGCTGCTCACCTTCGACCCGCACCCGTCCGAGGTCGTGCGGCCGGGCTCGCACCCGGCGATCCTCACCTCGGCCGACCGCAAGGCCGAGCTGGTCGCCGAGCTCGGCGTGGACGCCATGTGCGTGCTGCCGTTCACCCCGGAGTTCAGCCGGCTGTCCCCGGGCGGCTTCACCCACACCGTGCTGGTCGAGCACCTGCACGCCGCCCAGGTCGTGGTCGGCCGCAACTTCACCTATGGGCACAAGGCGGCCGGCACGGTGGAGACCCTCACCGCCGAGGGGCGCCGATTCGGCTTCGGGGTGGAGGACGTCGACCTCACCAGCGTGGGCGCCGACGCCGACCCGGACGCCGAGGGTCCCACCGACGAGCCGGTCACCATCTCCTCGACCTACATCCGCGCCTGCGTGGCCGCCGGCGACATGCGCTCGGCGGCGCGGGCGCTCGGCCGGCCGCACCGGGTCGACGGGGTGGTGGTGCGCGGTGACCGGCGTGGCCGGGAGCTGGGCTACCCGACGGCGAACGTGGAGAGCCCGCTGCACACCGCCGTCCCCGCGGACGGCGTCTACGCCGGGTCCCTGGTGCTGCGCGACCCCACCGGGGCCAGCCGCAGCAGCCACCCGGCCGCGATCTCCGTCGGCAGCAACCCGACCTTCTCCGGCAGCCGGCGTACCGTCGAGGCGCACCTGCTCGACTTCGAGGGCGACCTCTACGGCGAGCATGTCGGCGTCGAGTTCCTCACGCGGCTGCGGCCGATGGTCACCTTCCCCGGGGTGCCGGAGCTGCTGGAGGCGATGGCCCGCGACGTCGCCGAGACCCGGGTCGTGCACGGTCTGCCGCCCCGCGTCTGAGCCGGCGAACCTGGCCCGGCAGGAGGTGCCCGGGGACCGGTTCCGGGAGAGGGCGCCGGCCCGGAGGGCGGCGCTGGTAGCCTGAGGCGCGACGTCGGGAGACCGACGTGTGTGCATGCTGCCCCCGTGACACAGACCGGGGGCCACACGTGACCTGCCCTGGAGGCACCATGGCGCTCGAGAGCGCAACGAAGAAGCAGATCATGACCGAGTACGCGACGGTCGAGGGAGACACCGGTTCCCCTGAGGTGCAGGTCGCGATGCTGACCC
>JAOPUQ010000277.1 GCA_025963425.1 Modestobacter sp.
TCCCTCTACGACGCCGCCGACGACGACTCCGCGACCGGCGGCCCGGACACCGTCCGTGGCCTCTTCCCGATCGTCTACCGGGTCGACGCGGAGGGTGCCGTCCGCCTCCACGACACCGAGGTCGCCGCGGTGGCCCAGACCGTCGTCGCCGACCGGGCCGCCGCCAACCAGGGACTGGGGGCCTGAGCCATGACGATGCCGTACTACGCCTCCGCCGAGCAGGTCATGCGGGACCGCTCGGAGTACGCCCGCAAGGGCATCTCCCGCGGCCGCAGCGTCGCCGTGGTCACCTACTCCGACGGCGTGCTGTTCATCGCCGAGAACCCCAGCTCCACCCTGCACAAGGTCGGCGAGATCTACGACCGGATCGGCTTCGCCGCGGTGGGCCGGTACTCGGAGTTCGAGAGCCTGCGGGTTGCCGGGGTCCGGCTGGCCGACGTCCGCGGCTATTCCTACAACCGCCGGGACGTCACCGGCCGGGTCGTCGCGAACGCCTACGCGCAGACCCTCGGCGCGGTCTTCACCGAGCAGATGAAGCCCTTCGAGGTGGAGCTGTGTGTCGCCGAGGTCGGCGACACCCCGGACGCCGACCAGCTGTACCGGCTGACCTTCGACGGGTCGATCGTCGACGAGCCCGACTTCGTGGTGATGGGTGGGCAGGCCGACGCGGTCAGCGGCCACCTGCGCGAGCACTTCCTCCCCGGCATGGGTCTGGCCGACGCACTCAAGGTCGGTGTCCGGGCCCTGTCCGCGGTCAGCCCGGCGACGTCGGCCAACGGCGGCGGGCTCGACCAGCTCCCCGCCGAGCAGCTCGAGGTCGCCGTCCTGGACCGGCGGCGCCCCAAGCGGGCCTTCCGCCGCGTCGGGGGCGCCGCGCTGCGCACCCTGCTCGCCGACGAGCCGGCCGCGGCGCCGGAGGGGGAGCCCTCGCACGCGCACGAGCACGCCCCCAGCGCGGCCGCCCCGGGCACCCCGCCGGGCCTCGGTGACCCCGAGGCGGTCGACACCGCCGGCGGCACCGCCGACAGCACGCCGATGGACGGGAACACGAGCACCGACACGGGCAACGGCGAGGCATGACCGGCGCGGCGCGCTCGGCACCCGAGCCGAGCGCGCCGAAGACGCCTAGGCTCGGGCGGGTGGAACGACGGATCTTCGGCATCGAGACCGAGTACGGCGTCACGTGCACCTTCAAGGGCCAACGGCGCCTCTCACCCGACGAAGTGGCCCGCTACCTGTTCCGCCGGGTGGTCTCCTGGGGCCGCAGCTCGAACGTGTTCCTGCGCAACGGCTCCCGGCTCTACCTCGACGTCGGGTCCCACCCCGAGTACGCCACCGCCGAGTGCGACGACGTCACCGAGCTCGTCGTCCACGACAAGGCCGGCGAGCGAATCCTCGAGGGCCTGATGGTCGACGCCGAGCAGCGCCTCAACGAAGAGGGCGTCACCGGCGACATCTACCTGTTCAAGAACAACACCGACTCCGCGGGCAACAGCTACGGCTGCCACGAGAACTACCTCGTCGGCCGGCACGGTGAGTTCAGCCGCCTGGCCGACGTGCTCATCCCGTTCCTGGTGAGCCGCCAGATGGTCGTCGGCGCCGGCAAGGTGCTGCAGACGCCGCGCGGCGCCGTCTACTGCGTCAGCCAGCGGGCCGAGCACATCTGGGAGGGCGTCTCCAGCGCCACGACCCGCTCCCGGCCGATCATCAACACCCGCGACGAGCCGCACGCCGACGCCGAGCGCTACCGCCGGCTGCACGTCATCGTCGGCGACTCGAACATGAACGAGACGACGACGCTGCTCAAGGTCACCATCACCGACCTGGTGCTGCGGATGATCGAGCAGGGCGTCGTGATGCGGGACATGACGCTGGAGAACCCGATCCGGGCCATCCGGGAGATCAGCCACGACATGACCGGACGGCGCAAGGTCCGGCTCGCCAACGGCCGCGAGATGTCGGCGCTGGAGATCCAGACCGAGTACCACGACCGCGCCGCCGAGTTCGTCGACCGCGAGGGCTACGGCCCCGTGCACCGGCAGATGCTCGAGCTGTGGGGCCGCACCCTGAAGGCCGTCGACTCCGGCGACCTGTCGCTGATCGACCGCGAGATCGACTGGGCGACCAAGTACCAGCTGATCGAGCGCTACCGGGCCAAGCGCGACCTGCCGCTGTCCAGCCCCCGGATCGCCCAGATGGACCTCGCCTACCACGACATCCGCCGCGACCGGGGTTTGTACTACCTGCTCGAGCGCGCCGGACAGGTCGACCGGGTCGCCCACGAGCCGCGCGTGTTCGAGGCGAAGAACGTGCCGCCGCAGACCACCCGGGCCAAGCTGCGCGGTGAGTTCATCCGCCGGGCGCAGGAGAAGCGCCGCGACTTCACCGTCGACTGGGTGCACCTCAAGCTCAACGACCAGGCGCAGCGCACCGTGCTGTGCAAGGACCCGTTCAAGGCCGTCGACGAGCGCGTGGAGAAACTGATCGCCAGCATGTGACCTGACCGGTCACACCCCGCCCGGGGCCGGCGCACTCGTCACCGGCGTCAGCTGCGCTACGCCCTCAGCAAGGCCGGTGCCGGTCGGTCACGACTGCGTGCCGAGAGCCGGGCCGCCTTTCCGGGCCTCGCCGGCAGCGTCTACCGACGACTCGTCGTCGGCACGGGCGGTCGCGTCCTCGGCATGCGGCGCCTGCTCTCCGACGTCAAGCTGCGGTCAGAGCGGTCTGCCCGCTGAGGGGGATCAGCCCGGGGAGACCAGCGAGGCCGCGTGCCGCCCGGCCGCCGCCGCGGCCAGGAAGTAGGCGGAGTCCTCGGCGAGCCCGCGGCCCATCGTCGACAGCTGCACCGGCAGCGCGGCCAGCGCCTCCTCCAGCCCGTCGACCCCGACCCGGACGACGGGGTTGCGGTCCGGCTGCCCGGCCAGGTCCTCGTCCACCTGGTCGGTGAGCTCGGCGGACAGGCCCTCGGGGACGACCAGGGTGACCCCGCCCAGCGCCACCCGGCCGAAGGCGGTCAACGAATGGTGGGAGACCCCGCGGTGGCGCGGCCGGGGGTCGGCGTCGGAGATCCGCAGCGCGCCGACCGTGCGCCCGCCGAGCACGCTCACCGCGTTGCACGCCTCGCCGGCGGCCACCCCGGAGAAGCCCCACGGCGTCCCGGTGCCGAGGTTCCCCGGGCCCTGGGTCACCACGGTCACGTCGGCGCGCAGCACGTGCCGGGCGGCCAGCAACCCCGTGTGCACCGTCACCGCCTCCAGGTCACCGCCGAAGGCCTGCCCGACCGTCACCACCCCCGCCAGCGACCCGGCGAGGGCGTCCAGCGTCCGGGAGAACGCGGCCGGCAGTGCGCCGCCGTCGGTCATCACGTAGGCGACCCGCAGCCCCGGGTCGGTGGCCTGCACCCCGGCCAGCACGGCCGGCAGCGCGGAGTGCAGATCGGCCACCACGACCGGCATGCCCTCGACGTCCTCTGCCTCGGCGATCACCTGGTGGTGCTCGGTCTCCTGCTCGTCCACGCCCTGCACGGTCACCTGCAGCGGCGTGTACCGGCCCTTCACCAGATGCCCCGGGCCGGTGGGGTCCGGTGGCAGCCGGTCGGGGACGGCGACCACCAGGGCGTACCCGCCGGTGCCCAGCCGCTGCGCCCACGCGGTGGTGTTGAGCAGGACGTCGTCCCCGACCTGCGGGGAACCGACGACCGAGGGGTGGGCCAGCGCGCGCAGCTCGCCGTCCCCGGGCACCGCGACGGTCATCTCCTGCGCGTCGCGCCAGGACCGGCCCAGCGCGGTCACCCGCCCGCGGCGCCAGCGGATCCGCGGGCCGGGGTCGGCGGGACGGGTGGACGGCGGGGTGCCCGGAGACGTCCCCGGGGCAGGCTAGGTCACCCGGCCGCCCGTCCCCGGAGGCCCGGTCCCCGGACGTGGCAGGCTGGGACCGTGGCAGCCAAGCGCGCGGAGCGACTGGTGAACCTGGTGATCGCGCTGCTCGGCACCCGGCAGTACGTCTCGGCGGCCAGGATCCGGGCCACGGTCCCCGGGTACGAGGCCGACGACGGCACCGAGCGCGCCGACGAGGCGTTCAAGCGGATGTTCGAGCGCGACAAGGCCGAGCTGCGCGAGATCGGCGTCCCGCTGGAGACCGGCCGGACCAGCGCCTTCGACACCGAGGACGGCTACCGCATCGCCCGCGGCGACTACGAGCTGCCCGAGATCACCCTCACCGGCGAGGAGGCCGCGGCCGTCGGGCTGGCGCTGCGGCTGTGGCAGTCCGCCCAGCTGGCCGGGGTGGCGCAGAGCGCGCTGGTCAAGCTGCGCGCCGCCGGCGTGGAGGTCGACCAGACCCGCGGTATCCCGCTGCAGCCCCGGCTGGACGCCGGCGAGCCTGCCTTCGAGCCCTGCTACGCCGCCGCCCGCGACCGCCGCGAGCTGAGCTTCGACTACCGCCGTCCCGACGAGGACAC
>JAOPUQ010000330.1 GCA_025963425.1 Modestobacter sp.
CCGCCCATCATCCAGACGACCAGGATCACGCGGTTGACGTCGATGCCGGAGCTGGCGGCCAGGTCGCGGTTGTCCGACACGGCCCGCATCGCCTTGCCGATCTTCGTGCGCTGCAGCATGAGCGCGACGAGGATCAGCACGACCACCGAGATGATGATCGAGAACAGCGACCGATTGGTCAGGGTGAAGGCCCCGTAGGAGACCGCCCGCAGACTCTGGTAGTCGCCGTAGGGGTTGGAGAACCCGCCGTAGACGATCTGGATCAGGTAGCGCAGCAGCAGCGACAGGCCGATCGAGACGACCAGCGCGGCGATCAGGCCGGTGCCCCGGCGGCGCAGCGGCCGCCAGATGCCCAGCTCGTTGAGCGCCCCCACGCCGGCCCCGATGACCATCGCGATGATCGTGGCCGGGATCAGCGGGACGCCGCCGCGGACGTTGATGTACCAGGCGATGATCGCGCCGATCGTCACCAGCTCGCCATGGGCGAAGTTGGTGAGCCCGGTGGTGCCGAAGATCAGTGACAGGCCCACCGCGCAGACCGCGATGAGCAGCCCGAACCGGAGCCCGTCGACGAGCAGCTGGACGGCGCGGATGGTGCCGCTGCCGGCGTTGGCGCTGCCGTCGGAGAGGCCGAAGTTCACCGGCTGGGAGCGGCCGGGGTCCACGGTCACCGACCGGGTGTCACCGCCCGAGCCGAGCTGGACGGTGTCCGGCAGCGCCTTGGCGTCGATGCTGATCGTGTACTGACCGGCACCGGGCAGGTCGATGGCGAACTTGCCGTCGCTGTCGGTCTCGACCGAGTCGACGGGGTCGCCGGCGGCGGTCTCGACGGTGACCTGGACGCCCTCGATCGGCCCGCTGCGGCTGGTCTGCAGGGTGCCCACCAGCCGCTCGCCCTCGGCGTTGGCCACGCCCGGGACGAGGGTGGCCAGCGCCATGGCGAAGGCGGCGATCAACAGAATCAGGACGAGCGGACGCCGGCCGGTGCGCCAGCGGCCCAGTCGGCCTGGGGCCGGCCGTCCTGCCGGGAGGACCGCTCCGGCGGAGGTGCGTCGACCGTGCCGACGAGCACCGTATGGCGCGTGGGTCACTCGACCTCCCAGCCGTTGGTTGAGCCGGGACCCTAACCCACGGTCGTTACGGCAGACGGCTCAGGCGAACACTCCGTGACCTATCTGCGACACGCCCTGTGCCCGAGCGGGACGCGCTGCCCCGGCGCGCCCGGCAGCGGTCAGGCGCGCAGGCCGAACACCTGGTCGGCGTTGCCGGCCAGCACCAGGGCCGTGGTCTCCTGGTCGGGCATCAGCGCGGCCACGGCGCGGGCGTTGGCGGCCACACCCGGCACGCCCGGCCAGTCGGTACCGAAGAGGAAGCGCCGGCTCAGCCGCGCCCAGTTGTGCGCGGCGTAGTACTCCCGCAGCCGGTGCGGCGGCAGGCCGGACAGGTCGATCCAGGCGTTGGGCCGGGACAGTGCGGTGAAGGCGGCCGCGTCGTACCACCAGCCCCGGCCACCGTGGGCGAGGACGACGTCCAGGGTGGGGAAGTCGCCGAGCACGTCGTCCAGCAGCAGGGGGTCGGCGAAGCTGTTGCGGGCACCGGGGAAGGTGCTCGTGCCGCAGTGCACGATCACCGGCACCCCGCGGGCGCGACAGACCTCGTAGGCCGGGTAGAGGGCGCGGTCGTTCGCGGCGAAGCCGGCGTGCACCGGGTGCAGCTTCAGCGCCACCGCGCCGAGGTCGAGCTGACGCTCCACCTCCTCGGCGATCGGGAAGTGCAGGTGCGGGTTGACGTTGGCCACCAGCCGGAACCGGTCGGGATCGGCCGCGACGAGGGGCAGCACGTCCTCGACGGGCTGGATGCCGGTGGCGCGGGGGCTGTACTCGGTGAACAGCAGGGCGACGTCGACGCCCTCCTCGCCGAACGCGGCCGACAGCTCGGCCGGTCGTACGGCGCCGCACGGGTCGTAGATGCGCTCGAGCAGGGCGCGGTCACCGAAATGGTGGGCCCAGTCCACCCAGGCCGGCTTGAGGGTGGGGAGGCGGGCGGCGTGCACGTGCACGTCGACGAGGCGGTGTCCATCCAGCACGGGGGAACTCTCTCAGCCGCGCCCGACCTCACCCGTGCCGGGCGACCAGCTCGGTGTCCACGCCCACCGTGCCGATCTTGGCGGCGCCGCCGGGGTTGCCGACCGGGGCGTCCCGTCCGGGGAGGACCTCGAGGAAGAACCGGCGGTTGTCGTCGACGTGCGGCTCGTTCTCGTCGGAGACCCGGCGGTCCTGGGCGATGGCCTGCACGGGGCAGACCGGCTCACAGGCGCCGCAGTCGATGCACTCCCTGGGGTTGATGTAGAGCTTGCGCTCCCCGACGTAGATGCAGTCGACCGGGCACTCCTCGACGCAGGACATGTCGGTGGTGTCGATGCACTCGGCACCGATGACGTAGGGCACGGTGATCTCCTCGCAGACGTCAGTGGGCGAGTGGGACGCCGAGGCCCTCGGCGCCGTCGCTGCTGTGGCCGGGGAACAACGGCTGGTCCGGGTCCAGGTAGGTGGCCGCGTTGTTGACCGCGGTGGCCGCCTCGCCGAACCCCACGGAGATCAACCGCACCTTGCCGGGGTACTCGGTGATGTCGCCGGCGGAGTAGACGCCGGGCACCCGGGTCCGCATCGAGGTGTCGACGGCGATCTTCCGGTCGAGGATCTCGATGCCCCAGGTCTCCAGCGGTCCGATGTCGGCGGTGAATCCCAGGGCGGCGATGACCGCCTGCGCCCTGTGCTCGCTCACCGAGCCGTCCTTGTGTAGGACGTGGACCGCCTGGAGCACGTCCCCGCCCGCGAGCCGGGTGACCTGTGCGTCGGTGAGGACCGTCGCCGAGCCCGCCTCCATGTCGGCCACGCTGGCCGCGTGCGCGCGGAAGTTCTTCCGCCGGTGCACCACGGTGACCGAGGCGGCGACGCCGTCCAGGGCCAGCGCCCAGTCCACGGCGCTGTCCCCGCCACCCACGATGACGACGTCCTGCCCGGCGTGGGCGGCGATCTCCCGGACCACGTAGGTCAGGCCCCGGCCCTCCCACTCCGCTCCGCCGGGCAGCGGCCGGGGGGTGAACGTGCCGATCCCGCCGGTGA
>JAOPUQ010000331.1 GCA_025963425.1 Modestobacter sp.
CCGCCGCCGAGCGGCACGACGACCGGGACGACGAGGGCCGGCACCGGACGGACGAGCCCGACGACGACCCGCGCGGCCGGACCAGCCCCGAGTACACCGCCGACCCGGTGGCGATCCGCCGGGCGGACTCCCCCGCCGGCCTGCTGCTCGTGCTGGCCGGGATCGCCGCCGGCGTGAGCCTGCTGCTCGTCTGGGTGCGCGGGGGCGACACCGGGCTGGACCTGGTCCGCGGCGGGGTGGACGACATCGCCGACGGCACCCTGTGGAGCACCGGTTCGTGGCAGCCGTCGGCGGTGGTCGTCGGCGGCGCCGCGCTCTTCCTGCTCGGCCTGCTGATGTACGTGCCGGCCAGGACCCACCGGTTCCTGGGCGTGCTGGCGCTGCTGGTCGCCCTCGCCGTGGCGGCCGGCGTGCTGGTGCCGCTGGCCGACGCGGCCTGGGACGTGTCCGGCTTCGACGTCGGGTTCTGGTTCACCGTCGCGGTGGGCGGGCTGGGCCTGCTGGGGGCGCTGAAGGCCCTGATGACCGGACCGAAGCTGAGGTGAGGTGCGGTCCGACAGGACCGCTGCGGCCCGGCGGCGCGGGAGCCGGAGGCTCCCCGCCGTCACCAAACGGCTCAGCGCAGGGGCGGGCACGGCTCCTGGCCGCGGTGTGATCCGGAGGATCACGAATCGACGAGCACCCCGTGGGCGCGGGCGAAGGACACCGCCTGCACCAGGTCCAGCCGCACCCCGGTCGGGTCGAAGCCCCGCCAGTTGATGCCCTCGGTGTCCGCGCCGCGCAGGTCCGCCCCGCGCAGCAGGGTGGTCTGGAACCGGGCGTGCCGCAGGACGGCACCGGTCAGGTCGGACTCCCGCAGGTCGGCGTCGGTGAGGTCGGCCTCGACCAGCTTCTGCCCGGAGAGGTCGACCCCGGACAGGTCGACGCCACGAAGCGAGGCGTAGGACCAGTCGCACTCGGTCGAGGTCATCGGCCGCAGCGTTGCCCCGGGGAACTGCGAACCGGTGAGCTTGCAGGCCGACCAGACGACGTCGAAGAGCTTGGCCCGGTCGAACCGGCAGGACAGGAACGCCGTCCCCTCGTGCCGGGAGCCCGACAACGCCACCCCGGTGAGCACGCACCGCTCGAAGACGCACCGGCGGGTGACCAGCTCGATCAGGGAGGCGTCGTCGAACCGGCAGCCCACGAAGGTGACCCGCTCCAGCTCGGCCCAGTCCCAGTCGACCCGGGCGAAGTCCTCGCCCTCGCAGGTCGTCCCCGGCTCCGGTGGGCCCACGTGCGGCCGGGTGTTCCGCACGCTCAGTGGGCGAAGTGCCGGGTGCCGGTCAGGTAGAGGGTCACCCCGGCGGCCTCGGCCGCCGCGATCACCTCGGCGTCGCGCACCGACCCACCCGGCTGCGCCACGGCCCGCACACCGGCGTCCAGCAGCACCTGCAGGCCGTCGGCGAAGGGGAAGAACGCGTCGGAGGCGGCCACCGACCCCGCGGCCCGGTCGCCGGCCCGCGCGACGGCCAGCCGGGCGGCGTCGACCCGGTTGACCTGGCCCATGCCCACGCCGACGGTGGCCTTGTCGCTGGCCAGCAGGATCGCGTTGCTGCGCACCGCGCGGACGCTGCGCCAGGCGAAGACCAGGTCGTCGAGTGCCGCGGCGTCCAGCGGCTCGCCCGTGGCCAGGGTCCAGCTGGTCGGGTCGTCGCCGGGGGCGTCGATCCGGTCGGCGATCTGCAGCAGCAGCCCGCCGCTGACCGCCCGCATCTCCACCGACAGCCGCGGCGCCTCGGGCATGCGCAGCAGCCGGATGTTCTTCTTCGCCCTCAGCACCCCGAGCGCGTCCTCGGTGAACGACGGGGCGACGACGACCTCGGTGAACACCTCGGAGATCTGCTCGGCCAGGGTCAGGTCGACCTCACGGTTGGCCGCGATGACCCCGCCGAAGGCCGACACCGGGTCGCAGGCGTGGGCCTTGCGGTGCGCGGCGGCGATGTCGGCGCCGACGGCGATGCCGCAGGGGTTGGCGTGCTTGATGATCGCCACGCACGGGTCGGTGTGGTCGTGCGCGGCCCGCCACGCGGCGTCCGTGTCGACGTAGTTGTTGTAGGACATCTGCTTGCCGTGCAGCTGCTCGGCGTCGGCCAGCCCGGGCTGGCCGCTGCGGTACAGCGCCGCGCCCTGGTGCGGGTTCTCCCCGTAGCGCAGCACGTCGGTGCGCTCCCAGCTGCCGCCGACCCAGGCGGGGAAGCCGCTCTCGTCATCGGGGGCGAGCACGTTGCCCATCCAGGAGGCGACGGCGACGTCGTAGGCGGCGGTGTGCCGGAACGCCTCGGCGGCCAGCCCCTGTCGCTGGGCCAGCGTGAACCCACCGCGGGAGACCGCATCCAGCACCTCGTCGTAGCGACCCGGGTCGACGACCACGGCGACCGACGGGTGGTTCTTCGCCGCGGCCCGCACCATGGCCGGTCCGCCGATGTCGATCTGCTCCACGCACTCGTCCGGCGAGGCTCCCGAGGCGACCGTCTCGCTGAAGGGGTACAGGTTGACGACCACCAGGTCGAAGGGCGCGATGCCCAGGTCGGCCAGCTGGGCCACGTGCTCGGGCTTGCGCCGGTCGGCCAGGATCCCGGCGTGCACCGACGGGTGCAGCGTCTTCACCCGCCCGTCCAGGCACTCGGGGAAGCCGGTGACCTGCTCGACGGGGGTGACCGGGATGCCGGCGGCGGCGATCCGGGCGGCGGTGGCGCCGGTGCTGACCAGCTCCACGCCGGCCCCGGCCAGCCCGCGGGCGAGCTCCTCGACCCCGGTCTTGTCGTACACGCCCAGCAGGGCCCGGCGTCCGGGGGTGCGCTCGCTCATCGACTGGTCTCCTCGGTTCCGGTGCTGGTCAGCGGTGCACCGGTGGCCAGGGCGGCCACCGTCTGCACCAGGAGCTCGCGCTCCACGGTCTTGATCCGCTCGTGCAGGCCCGCCTCGTCGTCACCGGGCAGCACCGGCACCGGGCGCTGGGCGAGCACCGGCCCGGTGTCCAGGCCGGCGTCCACCAGGTGCACGGTCGCCCCGGTCGTCGCCACGCCGGCCGCCAGGGTGTCCCGGACGGCGTGCGCGCCCGGGAACTGCGGCAGCAGCGAGGGGTGGGTGTTGACGACCCGGCCGGCGAACGCGGCCAGGACGGCGGGGCCGAGCAGCTTCATGAAGCCGGCGCAGACCACCCAGTCGGGCCGGGCGGCGGTGAGCTCGGCGGCCAGCGCCCTGTCCCAGGCGGCCCGGTCGGGGTGGTCACCCAGGGGGGTGACGAACGTGGGGACGCCGGCCGCCCGGGCGGGGGCGAGACCGGGGGCGCCCGGCCGGTCGGAGCCGACCGCCACCACCTCGACGGGACTCCCGGGCTCGGCGGCCGCGGTCAGCAGCGCGGCGCACAGCGTGCCGGCGCCGGACAGCAGGACCACGACGCGGGACCGCGGTGTGGCGGGCACGACGGCGGGCACGTTTGCCAACCCTAGACGTCGCCGGCCGGCCGGTTCCCGCCCGAGGTCAACCCCGGGACCGCCAGCGGGAGACGGCCGCGGCCAGGGCGGCGGCGATCCCGGCCTGCGCGGCCACCGCCAGGCCGGTGGCCAGCGCGGGAGCACCCACCTCGGCCAGCCCGGCGTTCCCGAGCCGGCCGCCGGCCACCAGCACGCCGAACCCGGAGACCACCCCCACCCCGACACCGCCGACCACGCCCCACAGCGCCGCGGTCAGGACACCGCCGTCGGCGTCGCCGAGCCGCCGGGCCAGCGCGGTCCCGGTCGCGAGCCCCGCGACCGCGGGCAGCACCTGGGAGAGGAAGGCCAGCAGCGGCACCGCCTGGGTGTCGGGCAGGGCGGCGACCAGTGGCAGCGCGGGAACGCTGCCGAGGGTCACCGCGGATGCGGAGACGAAGGTGCCGGAGCCGACCAGGAAGCCGGGGCCGGCTGCCAGGCCGACCACCGCGGCGGTGGCGTTGGGCAGCAGCAGCAGGCTCAGCGCGACCTGCCCGGCCGCGCCGGCGCTCGCGCCCCCCAGCCCGGTGGTGAGCGCCGCGACGCGGTCGACGTCGTCGGCCAGGGCGACGGCGATCACCGCGGTGCAGCCGGCGGCCAGCCACAGCACCCCGGCGAGCACCGCGCGGGCCAGCGCGTGCCCCGGACCGGGGAACCGGTCGAGCAGGTCCGACCGCAGACCGGACTCCCGCAGCACGCCGAGCCCGCCGGCCACCAGGGCGAGGACGAGGGCGCCCAGCGCAGGTCGGAGGACGCCGATCGACGCCGAGGAGGAGCTCAGGACGGCGGCGAGGACGGCGGCGACCACGGTGTGCACGGCGACCAGCACCGCCAGGACGCCACCCACCTCCCGGGCGGTGTGCAGGTCGCGGAGCGCCACGACCGACCGGCCCGCCGCGCTGAGCCCCCACGCGATGCCGAGGGTCAGCAGCAGCGGAGCGATCCGCAGCGGGCCGGCGGGCAGTCCGATCTCGGCACCGTGCGCCAGCAGCCAGAGCTGCCCGGCCAACCGCGCCGAGGACGGCAGCGGGAGCCCGCCGGTCGGATCGAGGGTCTGCACGACGACCAGCGACAGGAGCAGGGCAACCAGCCCGGTGACGGTCACGGCCAGCGCGGCCGCCGCGGCCAGCCACCCGGTGGCCGGACCCCAGGGCTCCCCCGGCCGGCGCTGCACCATTCGGGGCAGACGGGTCAACGGGAACGTCACCTCCCCACTGTCGCAAGTCGCGCCGGAGCGGATGCGGCGCACGCGCCGGTCAGGACCAACTCACACGGCAGCGGACGGTGGATCCGGCTCGGCGTGCTGCGCCGGGTCCGGTGCGCCCACGGTCCGGCCGTCCCCGGCCCGGAGCGCGCTCAGCGACGCCCGGGTCGTCCAGGCCAGCGCGACCGCCGCGCACAGCACGGTGAGCAGGCCGGCCAGGCTGAACCCGACGTCGAAGGTGGTCAGCCACTCGGGCACGGTGAGCAGCAGGCAGACCGCGGCCAGGCCCGTCGGAACGAGCACCCGCGGGAACGGCAGTCGGCCGGCGGTCCACACCGACCCCACGCTCCACACCGCGGCCAGCACCAGGACGACGGCGGCGCAGGTGAGCATGGCCGAGTCGAACCCGTTGACGGTCGAGGCGGCCGTCCGGGCGCCGGCGCCGAGTTCGCGGCCCTCGAACCGGAACCACGGCACGGCCATGCAGACCAGGTACAGCACCGCGCAGGCCAGGACGACGCCGTCCGTCAGCCGCAGTGTCCGCCAGCCCGTGGGCGGTCGGCCGGGCTCGGCTGCCGGGGATGGGGTCGCCGGGTCGACCGCGGCGTCGACGTCCTCGGTCACCCGGGCATCGTCGTGGCCCGCGGCGGCCAGGCGCAACCTCACTGGTCAGCAGCCAGGAGGCTGGCCCTGCCCGGAGACGCCGCCGCCCGGCCCCTCGTGGACGAGGGGCCGGGCAGCGGGTGGTGCGGACCGTCAGCCGCCGACGATCTCCCGCATGAGACGGGCGGCCTCCGACGGGGTCTTGCCGACCTTGACGCCGGCGGCCTCGAGGGCCTCCTGCTTGGCCGCCGCGGTGCCGGCGGAGCCGGAGACGATGGCACCGGCGTGGCCCATGGTCTTGCCCTCGGGCGCCGTGAAGCCGGCGACGTAGCCGACGACGGGCTTGGTGACGTGGGCCTTGATGAAGTCTGCGGCCCGCTCCTCGGCGTCGCCACCGATCTCACCGATCATCACGATGGCCTCGGTCTCCGGGTCGTCCTGGAAGGCCTGCAGGCAGTCGATGTGCGTCGTCCCGATGACCGGGTCGCCGCCGATGCCGACGGCGGTGGAGAAACCGATGTCCCGCAGCTCGTACATCATCTGGTAGGTCAGCGTGCCGGACTTGCTGACCAGCCCGATCTTGCCGGCCTGGGTGATGTTGGCCGGGATGATGCCGGCGTTGGA
>JAOPUQ010000335.1 GCA_025963425.1 Modestobacter sp.
CAGGAACGAGGCGGTGTGCGCGATGTCCTCGGGCTGGCCGACCCGGGCCACCGGGATCTGCTTGGCGGCCATCTCCTTGAACTGCTCGAACGGCACGCCGACCCGCTCGGCGGTCTGCGCGGTCATCTCGGTCTCGATGAAGCCGGGGGCGATCGCGTTGGCGGTCACGTTGTACCGGCCCAGTTCGAAGGCCAGGGTCTTGGTGAAGCCCTGCATGCCGGCCTTGGCCGCGGAGTAGTTGACCTGGCCGCGGTTGCCCAGCGCCGAGACGCTGGAGAGGTTCACGATCCGGCCGAACTCGGCCTCGACCATGTGCTTCTGGGCCTCCCGGCTCATCAGGAACGCGCCGCGAAGGTGCACGTTCATGACGGCGTCCCAGTCGTCGACGCCCATCTTGAACAGCAGGTTGTCCCGGGTGATCCCGGCGTTGTTCACCAGCACGGTGGGGGCGCCCAGCTCCAGCGCGACCCGTTCCACGGCCGCGGCCACCGACGCCTCGTTCGACACGTCCGCGCCCACGGCCAGGGCCTCGCCGCCGGCCTTCTGGATCGCCTCGACCGCGCCGGCGCACGCGCCCTCGTCCAGGTCGAGCACCGCCACGGCCATGCCGTCCTGCGCGAACCGCTTCGCGATGGCCGCGCCGATCCCGCGCGCTGCCCCGGTGACGATCGCCGTCCTCTGCTGTGCCACTGCATCTCCTCGTCGAGCTCTCAAATGGCCCGCGGAGGCCTCGATCGCCGTCCCCGCGCCTGGGTGTTCCCTGCCCTGCATCTCATCAGGTGGTCCCGGGCCGCCTCCGGGGAGCCCCCGGTGAGCACCACCTCACCGAGTGCGACTCAGGCGCCGGACCACGCGGCGTCGAAGAAGCCGACCTCCAGCTGCATCGCGCGCCGGTAGGCGCGGTGCACGTCCGGGACGTCGGGGGCCGCGTCCAGCAGCGCCTCGAGCGTGCCGGCCAGCTCCTCGAACGCCGGGTCGGCGTAGGTGGTGACCCACTCCGCATAGTGGCCCGCGCCGTCGACCGCGGGGGCCAGCGACCGGCCGAGGAAGGCGTAGAGCCGCATGCAGGGGACCATCGCCGCGCAGGTCAGCGCCGTGCCGCCGAGGGAAGCGGTGGCCAGCAGGAACTCGGTGTAGGCCAGCGTCGCCGGCAGCGGCTCGACCCCGGCCAGGTCGATCCCCCACCGCGCGGCGTAGGAGCCGTGCAGCCGCAGCTCCTCGCGTACGCCGGCCAGGAGGTCGGCGAAGGCGTCCAGCCCGGCCCGGTCGGTGCTGTGCGCCACCCCCAGTGCGTAGGCCCGGGCGAACGCCTCGAGGAAGAAGGCGTCCTGGGCGACGTAGCCGGCGAACCGCGCCCGGGGCAGCGTCCCGTCGCCGATCCCGGTGACGAAGGGGTGGGCCAGCGCCGCGTCGGCCAGGTCGGCGTTCTCCGCCCACAGGTCGGAGGAGAGGGTCACGACGCCGCCACCGCCATGTCCCAGAACGCGGTCTCGGCCGCCACCAGCTCGGCGAACACCGGATCGCCGGCACCGGCCCCGACGGCGTCCGCGGCCTGCTCCAACCCGGCCACGTACCCGGCGAACCCCGGCACGGTCCAGTGCTCGACGAACTCCCGGTAGGCCGGGGCGCCCGGCAGGGCGGCGGACCAGGCGTCGAGGTAGGTGCGCTCGATCGTCCACAGCGCCATCAGCGCCGTGGGCACGCCGGCCGTGTCCAGCCGCTCCAGCAGCGCCGCGTAGGCGGCGGTGGCCGGCAGCGCCGGCGCCGACAGGTCCAGCCCACGGACGGCGGCCTGCTCCTCGAACCAGGCCAGCTCCTCGACCAGCGCGACGAGGCCCGCGGCCAGCACCGCCTGCGCCGGCCGCGGCGCCCGGGCCAGCAGCCGGGCCTGGAAGCGCAGCAGGTCGGCCACGAACCGGGCGTCCTGCACCAGCCAGGTGTCGAAGGCGGCCGCGGAGATGCTCCCCTCCCGGACGGTGGCCAGGAACGGGTGGGCGGTGGCCCCCCGCCAGGCCTCGGCGTGGCGCTGCAACAGCTCGGCGACCGGCACGGGGCGGGACTCTACGAGAGGGCCTATGGTGACCCGGTCATGGCTCGAGGCCATGTGCGGGAGCTCGGAGGACCGGGCTGAGAGGGCGGCTGACAGCGCCGCCGACCGCTGGAACCTGACCGGGTAATGCCGGCGTAGGGAGCGCACGAGTGACAACGTCGGAAACCGTCCGGACGCCCCGTCCCACCGGCGACGCGCCCCTCACCCTCGCCGAGCCGGCGCCCCGCACGCTGGGCCTGCGCGACTCGCTGGGCCTGTGGGGCAACCTCGGCATCAGCGTGCTGCTGCCGGTGGCCGCCGTCTTCGTCGTCCTGCCCGGCCGGCCGCTGTCGGTGACCCTGGGCGCGATCGTCGTCGGCGCGGTCATCGGCTCGGTCCTGCTGGGCCTGGGCGCGGCCGCCGGCGCCCGGGAGGGCGTACCGGGCATGGTCCTGCTGCGCGGGCTGCTCGGCCGGCGCACGTCCTACCTGCCCACGGTGGTCAACCTGGTGCAGTGCGTCGGCTGGGCCACCTTCGAGATCGTCATCATCGCCGAGGCCGCCTCCCGCGCGCTGGACGCACCGCGCTGGCCGTTCGTGCTGGCCGCCGGCGTGCTGGCCACCGCGATGGCGCTGCGCCCGCTGGGCGTGGTGCGGGTGCTGTCCCGGTACGCGGTGTGGGCCGCCCTCGCCGCCATCGTCTACCTCTTCGTGCAGGTCCTCCGCGAGCCGCTGCCGCCGATCACCGAGGGTTTCGGGACGTCGTTCTGGACGGCGGCCGACATCGTCATCGCCCTGCCGATCTCCTGGTTCCCACTCGCCGCCGACTACACCCGGCACGCCCGCAGCGCCCGGGGCGCCTTCGCCGGCGCGACCGTCGGCTACGGCATCGCCACCGTCGCCATGTTCACCCTCGGCGTGCTGGCGCTGGCCGCCTACGGCAGCTCCGGGCTGGACGTCGTCGACGCACTGCTGGCCGTGCCGCTGGGCGCCCTCGCCGTCCTGGTGCTCATCGTGGTGGAGCTCGACGAGGCGTTCGCCAACCTGTACTCGACGGCCGTGTCGGCGCAGAACGTGGTCTCCCGGCTGGACCGACGGGTGCTCGCGCTGGTGGTGGGCGCGGTCGCCACGCTGCTCGCGCTGACCTTCGACATCGCCGCCTACGAGCCGTTCCTCTTCCTCATCGGCGCGGTGTTCGTGCCGCTGGTGGGCGTCTTCGTCGTCGCCTACTGGCTGCTCCCCCGCGGCCGCTGGGACACCTCGGACACCGCGCCGGCCCGCCTGGCGCTGCTGCTGCCGTGGCTGGCCGGGTTCGTGGCCTACCAGCTGACGCTGCCCACCTACTTCGCCGGCGTCGGCGCCGGCTGGACGGCGTGGTGGAGCGCCCGGCAGGCCGACCTGGGCGTCGACGCGGCCAACGGGTGGTCGGCCTCGCTGGTCAGCCTGGCCGTGGCCGCCGTCCTCACCGCGCTGCTCGTCCTGCCCGGGTCACTGCGGGCCCGCCGGTCCGCATGACCCGCCCGCTGGGGCGGCTGCACGTCCTCACCGACGCCCGCGGGGGGCAGCCCGCCCTGGACGCCGTCGCCGCCGCGATCGCCGCAGGGGCTCCGGTGGTCCAGGTGCGGGCCAAGGGCTGCACCGACCGGGAGCTGTACGACTTCGCCCGCGCCGTGGTCGATCTGTGCCTGCCGGCCAGGACGACCTGCCTGGTCAACGACCGGGTCGACGTCGCCCTGGCGGTCGGCGCCGACGGCACCCACCTCGGCGCCGGGGACCTGCCGCTGGCCGCGGCCCGGCGGGTCGCCGGACCTGGCCACCTGCTCGGCGGGACGGCGCGCGAGCCCGGACTGGCCCGCCGGCTGGTCGCCGAGGGGGCGGACTACCTCGGCGTGGGCCCGGCCTACCCCACGCAGACCAAGACCGGGCTGCCCGATGCCCTGGGCCCCGCCGGGGTCCGTGCGGTCGCCGAGGCCGTCGACGTGCCGGTGATCGCCATCGGCGGGGTGACCGCCGCGCGGGTCGCGGAGCTGCTGGCCGCCGGGGTCACCGGCGTGGCCGTGGTCGGGGCGGTCTCCGGCGCGGCCGA
>JAOPUQ010000350.1 GCA_025963425.1 Modestobacter sp.
GTGCGGTCGCCCGGGCGGCGACGGCGGCCCCCGACCGGCGCGGACGACGGGTGGCCTCGGTGGTGCGCGGCCCGTAGCCGACCAGCACCGAGGTGCGCCCGCCCGGCGCCGGCCCGCCGATCAGGCCGGCCTCGACCTCCTCCTCCGCGGCGGACGAGCGCTCGCCCCCCACGTCGATGGTGATGATCGGGGCGCCGACGTCGACCGTCGTCCCGACCTCGTACAGCAGCTCGGTCACCGTGCCGGCGAACGGACTGGGCAGCTCGACGGCGGCCTTGGCCGTCTCCACCTCGCACAGCGGCTGGTTGACCGTGACGGTGTCGCCCACGGCCACCAGCCAGGACAGGATCTCGCCCTCGGTCAGGCCCTCGCCGACGTCGGGCAGCTTGAACTGGCGCAGGTCCGGCATGGTCAGAACGCCATCGACCGGTCGACGGCGTCGAGCACCCGGTCCAGGTCGGGGAGGTACTCCTCCTCCAGCTTGGACGGCGGATAGGGGGTGTCGTACCCACCGACCCGCAGCACCGGCGCCTCCAGGGAGTGGAAGCAGCTCTCGGTGACCCGGGCGGCGATCTCCGCGCCCAGGCCCAGGGTCAGCGGCGCCTCGTGGACGACGACGCAGCGACCGGTCCGGCGCACCGACGCGTAGACCGGCTCGAGGTCCAGCGGGGAGATGGTCCGCAGGTCGATGACCTCCAGCGAGCGGCCCTCGTCGGCGGCGGCCTGGGCGGCCTGCAGCGCCGTCTTCACCATCGGCCCGTAGGCCAGCAGGGTGAGGTCGTCGCCGCCGCGGACCACCCGGGAGGCGAACAGCGGCTCCGGGGCGGCGTCCCGGTCGACGTCGGCCTTCTCCCAGTACCGCCGCTTCGGCTCGAGGAAGACGATCGGGTCGGGGTGGGCGATGGCCTGCTGGATGCCCCAGTAGGCGTCGACCGGGTTGGAGACGGCCACGACCTTCAGGCCCGCGGTGTGCGCGAAGTACGCCTCCGGGCTCTCGCTGTGGTGCTCGACCGCGCCGATGCCGCCGCCGAAGGGGATCCGGATGACGATCGGCATGGGCAGCCTGCCCCGGGAGCGGGCGTGGATCTTGGCCACCTGGGTGACGATCTGGTTGTAGGCGGGGAAGACGAAGCCGTCGAACTGGATCTCGCAGACCGGCCGGTAGCCGCGCATCGCCAGGCCGACCGCGGTGCCGAGGATCCCGGCCTCGGCCAGCGGTGTGTCGACGACGCGGTCCTCGCCGAAGTCCTTCTGCAGCCCGTCGGTGATCCGGAAGACCCCGCCGAGCTTGCCGATGTCCTCGCCCATGAGGAGAACCTTGGCGTCGTCCTCCAGGGCCTTGCGAAGCCCGAGGTTGAGGGCCTTGCCGATGGTCAGCGTCTCGGTCATCAGTGCCCCTCCCCCTCGAAGCTCTCGTGGTACGCCACGAACTCGGCGCGCTGCGCGGCCAGCGGCGGGGTCTGCTCGGCGTACACGTGGTCGAAGATCTCCGTGCCGGCCGGGTCGGGCATCTCCAGCGTGCCCTTGCGGATCCGGGCGGCCAGCTCGTCGCCCTCGCCGTCCACCGCGGCGAAGAAGGCCGGGTCGGCGATGCCGGAGCGGGACAGGTATGCCTTGAGCCGGGCGATCGGGTCGCGCAGCTTCCACTCCTCGAGCTCGCTGGCCAGCCGGTACCGGGTCGGGTCGTCGGAGGTGGTGTGCGCCCCCATCCGGTAGGTGAACGCCTCGATGAAGGTGGGCCCCTGGCCCTCGCGGGCGGCGGCCAGGGCCGCGCGGGTCACGGCCAGCACGGCGAGGACGTCGTTGCCGTCGACCCGGACGCCGGGGAAGCCGAAGCCCGCCGCCCGGTGGAACAACGGCACCCGGGACTGGCGCTCGATCGGCGCGCTGATCGCGTACTGGTTGTTCTGGCAGAAGAAGACCACCGGGGCGGCGAACGTGGCGGCCCAGATCAGCGCCTCGTTCACCTCGCCCTGGCTGGTCGCGCCGTCGCCGAGGAAGGCCAGCGTGGCACTCTCCGCGCCGTCCCGCTGCAGGCCCATGGCGTACCCGGTGGCGTGCAGGCACTGGGCACCGATCACCACGGTGTAGAGGTTGAAGCCGGTGGCCACCGGGTCCCAACCGCCCATGTCGACGCCCCGGAACAGGCTCATCACGTCCAGCGGGTCGACCGCGCGGGTCCAGGCGACGCCGTGCTCGCGGTAGGTGGGGAAGGCCATGTCGCTGGCGGCGAGCGCCCGGCCGGCGCCGACCTGCGCGGCCTCCTGGCCCAGCAGGGAGGCCCAGATGCCCAGCTCGCCCTGCCGCTGCAGCGCGGTGGCCTCGACGTCCCAGCGGCGGACGAGGGCCAGGTCGCGGTAGAGACCGCGCAGCTCCTCGTCCGACACGTCCAGGGAGTAGTCGGGGTGCTCGACGCGCTCGCCCTCGGGGGTCAGCAACTGGACCAGGTCGGGCTGACCGGGCAGGTGGGGTGCGTCGGCCCCGGGTACCGGGTCGACCACCTCGGTGGTGTGCTGCAGCGCCGTCATGCGTCTCTCCTCGCCGTGGCCGGGCCCGGGGTCACCGGTCACCGGTCGGTGGACGTCCTGCGGCGCCGGGGTGTGGCACCACTCACACATGGTGGCATGCCGGACCGCTGGCGCGGAGCAGATCATCCTCCGCCTGATCTGCGCAACCATCGGGAGCCGGACTGCGCAGGATGGTCAGTACGAGGCCCTCCCTACATGTCAGACTGAGCAACGTGCCCGGCCCTGGGGATCGACTGGACGCCACCGATGCACGTCTGCTGCTGGCCCTGTCCGCCGATCCGCGGGCGACCGTCCTCGCCCTGTCGCAGCAGCTGGGCCTGGCCCGCAACACCGTGCAGGCCCGGCTCGCCCGGCTGGAGTCCAGCGGCGTCCTGGACCCGTTCGAGCGCCGGGTCCGCCCCGAGGCGCTGGGCTACCGGCTCGGCGCCTACGTCACCGTGCAGGTGGTGCAGCGCAGCCTGGCCGAAGTCAGCGACGCGCTCGCCCAGATCCCGGAGGTCCTGGAGGTCACCGGGCTGTCCGGGGTCGCCGACCTGCTGGTGCAGGTGGTGGCGGTCGACGCCGACGACCTGTGGCGGATCAGCGAGCAGGTGCTGACCATCCCCGGCGTACAGCGCACCGACACGAACCTGGCGCTGCGCCGGTTCGTCGACCACCGGATGACCCCGCTGCTGGAACGCGCCGCCCGGGAGCAGTGAGCGCACCTTCCACCCGCCGCCGCGGGGGAGCATGCTCCCGGCCATGTCCCGGGCGGACGCGGTCTTCCTCGGCCGCCTGGTGTCCCGGGAGGTCAGCGGCGGCTCGGTGAGCAGCGACCCCGCGCGGCACGTCCTCGCCGTCACGGAGGTCTACAAGGGCAGCGCGCATGCCGAGCAGGGAGTGGTCTCGGCGGCCTCGGGGGGCAGCCGCGGGCTGGAGCTGACCGGCGACGGGCCCCTCGCCGTCCTTCGCCACCCGGTCGGCCGACGTGGCCGGGGACCAGTACCGGGCCGACCTCTGCGGCGGGCACGGCCCCGGCCGGCGGGCTGCGCGAGGATGTCGCCACGCTCGCCGATCCCCAGCCCCCGACCGACCGGCACCGACGTCCTGCCGACGGCACCGTCCCGGGCTAGGGTCTGGCTCCGTCGGTCGCAGTGCCGTGTCCATCCCACCGGTGGCTGGTCCCCCTGGAGTCGCATGAACCTCGAGAAGGTGGTCTTCGGGTTCTTCGTGCTGCTCGCCGCGACGCTGAACTTCGGCTTCTTCATCGGTGACATCTCCGATCCCACGCTGCACAACGAGTACGAGCTGTTCGCCGCGGTCGTGGTCAACCTGGTCGCCACGGTGCTCAAGTTCGGCGACCGGACCCAGATCGGTGCCGTGCACCTGGCCACCAGCCTGGTGGCCGATCTGCAGCTGATCGCGGCGACGCTGGTGTGGGCCTATGCCACGCAGGTCTCCACCGAGGGCCTCACCGCCTCGGCGACCGCGAGCGTCGTGTCGCTGTCCGGGGGTGCGCTGCTGGCCAACGTCGTCTCGCTGGTGCTGCTGGTGGTCGAGACCGTGTCCTTCCGCCGTTCGTAGCCGGAGGGACCACTGTGAGCAGGAAGCTGCTCGACTCCGTGCGCCACCTGGTGGGCCGCGAGCCGGAGAGGAAGCGCCGGACGCGCCGGCGGAGCCCGCTGGCGACCGGCGTGCAGGCCTCGGCCACGGTCTTCGTGATCCTGCGCCGGATGCGCGCCCCGCTGATCATCCTGATCTTCATCTTCGCGGTGAGCGTGCTGGGCCTGACCCTGATCCCCGGGCAGGACGCCGACGGGCAGCCCTGGCGCATGGGGTTCTTCGACGCCTTCTACTTCATGAGCTACACGGCCACCACGATCGGGTTCGGTGAGCTCCCCTACCCGTTCACCGGCGCCCAGCGGCTCTGGGTGATGGGCACGATCTACCTCACGGTCATCGGCTGGGCCTACGCGATCAGCGCCCTGCTCTCGCTCCTGCAGGACCGGGCCTTCCGGCAGGCGCTCGCGCTGCAGCACGTCACCCGCAAGGTCGCCCGGCTCCGCGAGCCGTTCCTGCTGATCGCCGGGTACGGGCAGACCGGCGAGTCGCTGGGGCGCTCCTTCGACACCCTCGGGCGCCGCTTCACCGTCGTCGACATCACCGACGCGCGCATCGACGCGCTCGAGCTCAACACCCACCGCGCCGACGTGCCCGGCCTCGTCGGGGACGCGCGCGACCCGCACAACCTGGAGATCGCCGGCCTGGGCCACCCGTGGTGCGAGGGCGTGCTGGCCCTCACCGACGACGACGAGGCCAACCTGGCGGTCACCATGACCGCGGCACTGCTGCGTCCGGAGATCCCCGTGGTCACCCGCACGGTCTCCGCCGTGGTGGCCGACCGGATGCGTTCCTTCGGCGACCCGACGGTGATCAACCCGTTCGACCGCTTCGGGGACCACCTGCGCCTGGCCCTGCGGTCGCCCGCCGCCTACCAGCTGATGTCGTGGCTGGAGAGCGGACCCGGAGCCGAGCTGCCCCCTCGCGGGTCGGCGCCGGCCCCGGGCCGGTGGGTGGTGTGCGGGTACGGCCGCTTCGGGCGCCACTTCACCGGCGACCTCCGGGCCGAGGGGCTGGAGGTCACGGCCATCGACCAGCGGCCCGGCGACCACGACGATCCCCCCACCATCATCGGTGACGCCTCCGACCCCGGCGTGATGGCACGCGCGGACGTCGCGCATGCGGCGGGCTTCGTCGCCGGCACCGACAACGACACGACCAACATGTCGCTGGTCGCCGAGGCGCGGCGGATCAACCGGGAGCTGTTCGTGGCCGCGCGCCAGAACCAGCCCACCAGCGCGCCGCTGTTCGCCGCCATGGAGGTCGACGCCCTGCTCGTGCCCACCGAGGTGGTGGCCCACGACGCCTACGCGCAGCTGAGCACGCCGCTGCTCTGGCGCTTCCTCCGCGAGCTGCCCGGTCAGGGCGACGACTGGGCCGCCGAGATGGTCGACCGCCTGGCCGGGGCCTGCGGCACCCACCTGGAGGAGCTGTGGAAGGTGCGGCTCAACGCGACCGAGGCGCCGTCGCTGGGCCCCTGGCTGGCCGGCGGTGAGCTGACCCTCGGCGACCTGCTGCGCAGTCCGGTGGACCGGGAGCAGCCGCTGCGGGCGGTCCCCCTGATGGTGCTGCGCGGGGACCAGTGCGTGATGGCACCGGGCGGGGAGTTCGTCCTGCGGACCGAGGACCAGCTGCTGCTGGCCGGCCGGCCCGCCGTGCGCCGGCAGCTGGAGACGACGCTGGTGGTCGACGCCGTGCCCGAGTACCTCGTCTCCGGCCGGCGGGTGCCGTCCAGCTGGATCTGGCGCCGGCTGACCCGCTCCACCCCCCGGCGGGCCTGACCGGGCTGCCCTCGGCGATGTGCGGTCGGGGGCCGTTCCCCGGGCGGGACGCGCCCTGGTCGCGCATCACCTGTGCTGATCAGCGGTTTGCCCGTCGCCGCGCCCCGGGTAGGGCGGCGAGCATGGCGACGAGGACCTCGATGGGCGTGTTCGGCAAGGGCCGGCGTGGGATCGGTGCGGCCGGCTGGGCGCTGCGCGGCGCCGCCGCCGGCGCCGCCGGGACGACGGCGCTCAACGCGGTCACCTACCTGGACATGGCCGGCCGCGGCCGGGGCACCAGCTCGACGCCGGAGCGGACGGTGGAGGCGCTGGCCCGGAAGGCACACCTGTCGATCCCCGGCGAGGGGGAGACGCGGGAGAACCGGCTGCAGGGGCTCGGCCCGCTCACCGGCATCGCCGCCGGGGTCGGGGTGGGCGTGCTCGCCGGCCTCGGCCGGGCTGCCGGCTTCCGGCCGCCGGTCTGGCTGGGCGGGGTGGCGGCCGGGCTGGCCGCGATGATCGGCTCCAACGGCCCGATGACGGTGCTGGGCATCACCGATCCGCGCACCTGGTCGACGACGGACTGGATCAGCGACGTCGTCCCGCACCTGGCCTACGGGTTCGCCACGCACTCCACCCTGGCGGCCCTCGACCGGGCCTGACCCCGCGGGTCACCCCTGCCCGGCGTGGACGAGATCACCACCGAGGCCGAGCTTCGCGAGCTGCTCGGTGAACCGCTGCCCCGGGGTGGCCGCCAAGGACCGCCCGGCCCTCGACGGGATCGGCCGGCCGCCGCCGCCCGCTGTCCGGACGGCCGAGTCAGCCCCAGCCGCCGGCGTCGACGCCGCCGGGCACCGGGGCCTCGGGGTCGTAGGGAGCGCGGGTGAACACGAACGTCGCCAGGTCGAGGTGGTCGGGGGCGATCCGCAGCGTCTCCCCGGCGTAGTAGCCGTCCAGCCCCACCCAGGTGCCGTCGGGCCGCGGGCAGAACCGGCTGGCCCGCCCGCTCCGGCCGGGCATCGGGCCGAGGTGCAGCAACCCGCCCGCCTGGGCGCGCAGCACGTGCGGCGCGGGCCCCCAGAACCAGACACCCAGGAACTCCAGCGGCACCGGCGGCGGGGACGGCGTCCAGGCGGCGACCACCCGCGGCTCGGCGGCCCGCAGGTCGGCCAGCAGCCCGGGCACCAGCTGGTCCAGCCCGCTGGTGGTGTTGGCCAGCATGACCGCACCGGACTGCTCGGTCCGGTCGACGAACACCCCGGCCAGGAAGCCGGGCATCGACCCGCCGTGCCCGACCAGCGTCTGCCCCTCGGCCCGCACGACCTGCAGGCCCAGCCCGTAGGCCGACCAGCCGGGCGCGGAGGGGTCCACGCCGGCCGGCACGGTCATCTCCTCCAGCGTCGCCGGGGACAGCACGTCGCCGGTGTCGCCGAGCAGGAAGGCGGCGAACCGGCCCAGGTCGGCCAGCGTCGCCCACAGCTGCCCGGCGGCGGCCATGACGCCGGCGTGGTGCTCGGGCTCGGGCAGGACGACGTCGGCCCACGGGTGCACCGCCGACCCCCGCGCGGCGGCGCCGGTGGGGCGCGGCGTCGTGCGGGTCATCCCCAGCGGGGCGAGCACCTCGTCCCGGACGACGTCCTCCCACCGCCGGCCGCGGTGCGCCTCGACGAGCTCACCGAGCAGCCCGAAACCCAGGTTGGAGTAGTGGAAGCGGCGGGCCGCGCCGAGGACGACGTCCGGCCCGGCCAGCTCCAGGTCCGTCAGCGATCCGCCGGGCACCCGCTCCCACCAGCTGCCCGGGCTCTCCGACGTGGCCCCGGCCAGGTGGGAGAGCAGCTGTCCCACAGTCCGGTCACCCAGCGGCGTGCCGGGGACGTGGCGGTCCAGCGCGTCGTCCAGACCCAGCCGGCCCTCGTCGCGCAGCCGCAGGACCACCAGCGCGGTGACCGTCTTGCTGATCGAGCCGATCCGGTACTGGACGTCGGTGTGCGGATCGGCGACCTCGCCGCGACCGGCCGACCAGGCCAGCCCGCCGTCCCGGACCACGCCGGCGACCAGGCTGGGCGCCCGCCCGTCGCGCTGCACGCGGGCGGTACGGGCCAGCAGCGTGCGGGCGGTGGAGGGGAGCACCGGTTCGACCATGCCGGGAGGCTAGCCAGCCAGGGCCGGCGCCCTGTCCCCGACCGGGAGCCGCCCGGTCCGCTCCGCCCAGCGCTCGAACCACACGGTGGTGAACGGGGGCACCGAGGCGACCAGCGCGAACAGTGCCGTCCGCGGCGACCACGGCAGCACTCGCCAGGCGACCAGGCTGACCAGCACGTAGCCGACGAAGACCGCGCCGTGCACCGGGCCGGCGACCTGGACGCCGACCTCGGAGGTGCGCAGCACGTGCTTGACGAACATGCCCGCCAGCAGCAGGGCCCAGGAGACGGCTTCGGCGATGGCCACGGCGCGGAAGGCGCGGGCGACGGTGCGGGGTTCGGTCAGGCGGGTCATCGGTCCCTCGGGTCGACGCGGGTGCGAACTCGGCCATCCTGCCCGGCGGCGGGATGTGACCTGGCTCCGGCCGGGCCG
>JAOPUQ010000363.1 GCA_025963425.1 Modestobacter sp.
TCGGCGGGACCTGGTACTGGAACCGCTATCCCGGCGCCCGGTGCGACGTCGAGAGCCTGTCCTACTCCTACTCGTTCTCCCCGGAGCTCGAGCAGGAATGGACCTGGAGCGAGAAGTACCCCACGCAGCCGGAGATCCTGAAGTACGTCAACCACGTCGCCGACCGCTTCGACCTGCGCCGGGACATCACCTTCAACACCCGGGTGACCAGTGCCGCCTACAACGAGACGACGAAGCGCTGGCTGGTCATCACCGACAGCGGTGCCGTCGTCGACGCGCAGTTCCTCATCATGGCCACCGGGTGCCTGTCCGCGTCCAAGACGCCCGAGGTGCCCGGCCTGGAGCGGTTCCACGGCCGGACCTATCACACGGGGCACTGGCCCCACGAGGGCGTGGACTTCTCGGGTCAGCGGGTCGGCGTGATCGGCACCGGCTCCTCGGGTATCCAGTCCATCCCGATCATCGCCGAGCAGGCCGCCCAGCTCACCGTCTTCCAGCGAACGCCCAACTTCAGCATGCCTGCCGGCAACCGGCCGCTGACCGAGGACGAGATCAGCGAGATGAAGGCCGACTACCGCGCCTGGCGGGAGGCACAGCGCACCTCCGGCTTCGGGGTCCCCGTCCCCCCGGCCACCGGCCCCGCTCTCGAGTCGGCCGAGGAGGAGCGCAACGCCGTCTACCAGCGGGGATGGGAGAAGGGCAGCCTCGTCGCGATCCTGGCCTCCTACACCGACACGCTCACCGACAAGGCGGCCAACGACACCGCCGCCGAGTTCGTGCGCAGCAAGATCCGGGAGGTGGTCAAGGATCCCGAGCTGGCCGAGACCCTGTCGCCGCGCAGCTTCGCCTTCGGGACCAAGCGCCCCTGCCTGGACACCGGCTACTACGACACCTTCAACAAGGAGCACGTGCACCTGGTCGACGTGCGCAAGACACCGCTCGTGGAGGTCACCGAGAAGGGTGTCCGGACGTCGGAGGAGGAGTACGAGTTCGACGCCATCGTCTTCGCCACCGGCTTCGACGCGATGACCGGGGCCCTGACCGCCATCGACATCCGCGGGAAGGACGGCCTGTCCCTCAAGGAGAAGTGGGGCGAGGGACCGCGCACCTACCTGGGCCTGGCGATCGCGGGCTTCCCGAACCTGTTCACGATCACCGGCCCCCTCAGCCCATCGGTGCTCAGCAACATGATCGTGTCCATCGAGCAGCACGTCGACTGGGTCACCGACTGCATCCACGCGCTGCGGGAGCGGGGCATCGCCGAGATCGAGGCCACGACGGAGGCTGAGGACGCGTGGATCGAGCACGTCGCCGAGGTCGGTGCGTACACGCTCTACCCGACCGCGGACTCCTGGTACATGGGCTCGAACGTGCCCGGTAAGCCGCGGGTGTTCATGGCCTACATCGGCGGTGTCGGGGCCTACCGCGAGCGGTGCGACCAGATCGCGGCGAACGACTACGAGGGGTTCTCGCTGACCCCGGCCTGACCGGTACAGGGGCCGCCTCCGTCAGCCGTCAGCTGACGGAGGCGGTCCGGCCGCTCCCGGTGGATTGGTGGGACATGTCCGGCCCTGGAGAACGCTCCGCATTCGCCCTGCCGCCGACCCGGCGCGAGGCGGTCCTCCGCCAGATCCGGGAGGAGATCCTGACCGGCGTCCTGCCCGCCGGGACCGTCCTCAAGGACGCCGAGGTCGCCTCCCGGCTGGGCGTCAGCATCACCCCCGTCCGGGAGGCGATTGCCCAGCTCGCCGCCGAGGGTCTGATCGACATCGCACCGAACCGGACCCGGCGCGTCACCGGGGTCACGCAGAAGAACGCGCTGGAGCTCATCGACGTCATGTCCGTGCTGGCCTGCGCCGGTTTCGAGTGGGGCGTCCCGAACCTCTCCCCGTCGCACCTGGAGCGGATGCGGGGCCGCCTGGAGGAGTTCGTCGCCAACCTGCGCACCGGGAACATCACCGCCGCCACCGCTGCGGGCGCGGACTTCAGCACCATCGTGATCCTGGCCAGCGGCAACCGGGAGCTGCAGACCCACGTGGACCTGGTCGTCGCACGCACGCTCCGGCTGCTGGCGGGCAGCTCCGGCGACGACATCTGGGACGTGTGGGTGTCCGGCTACCGGGAGACCCTGGAGCTCCTCGAGGCGCACCGGCCTGCGGACGCGGTCATCCGCTACCGGCAGATCTACGACGACTACCGCGCACGGGTGGAGAACATGCTGTTTCGCGGCCCGGCCGACGAGTGATGCACTCGCGTCGTCCGTAGAGCCGCGGCAGCCCCTGACCCGGGGGTGACGACCAGGGGCACATCCCACCGGTCGAGTACCAGAACAACTTCTGCCGTTTCGCTCGCCGGCCGCACCGACCCCGAGCGGGCTGCCCGCAACGGCGCGCGGTCCCGGACCACGGCGCGCCCGTGCACTTGTCACCATTGGTGGTCATCCGGCCGGCCCGGAGCCCTGCCGGCGGCCGCCGGTCTGCCATCCTCCTGTGTGAACGTGGGCGAACCGATCGAGGGAGGGAGACGACCGATGGCTGGACGCGGCACCGGGCCGGACTTCGTCGAGGCCCTGGCGCGCGGCCTGGACGTGCTGGCCTGCTTCGGACCGGATCGGCGCGCCATGTCCCTCACCGAGGTCGCCAGCGCCGCGTCGCTGGCCCGGCCGACCGCCCGGCGGCTGCTGCTCACCCTGGAAGAGCTCGGGTTCGTGCGCAGCTCCGGTGGGGTTTTCCAGCTGACCCCCCGGGTGCTCTCCCTGGGAATGGCCTATGTCGGCGCCTTGGGACTGTGGGACATCGCCCGGCCGCACCTCGAGGACCTCGTCCAGCGAACCGGTGAGTCCTCGTCGATGTCGCAGCTGGACGGTTCGGACATCGTCTACGTCGCCCGGGTCGCCGTCCCCAAGCTGATCGCCCTGCGGGTGGACATCGGCACGCGCTTCCCCGCCTCCCAGACCTCCCAGGGCAAGGTGCTGCTCGCCGGCCTCTCCCCCGCCGAGCTCGACGCGACGCTCGCCGAGCCGAGTCGGTCGGGCCTGCCGCCATACATCGGTCAGTCGACCGACCAGCTGCGCGAGGAGCTCACCGAGGTGCGGGCACGGGGCTGGGCACTGGCCGACGAGGAGCTGGCCCCGGGGGTGCGGTCGGTGGCGGTGCCCGTCCGGGACGGGGCCGGTTCGGTGCGCGCGGCGATGAACGTGACCGTGCACGCGGCGGAGACCTCGACCGACCGGCTCGTGCAGGACTACCTGCCACTACTGTTGCGTACCGCAGGAGACGTCAGCGCCGAGTGGGCGCTGTGGCGGAACCGGCCCTACGTGGAGCTGCCCCGCCGGGCCGACGCCGGGCCGGCCAGCGCCTGACGCACGGGTCGATCGGTCCGCACGCCGCGCTCCGCGTCAGCTCTCAGAGCTGGTCGAGAGCCGCGGGGGTGCTGAAGCGCCGCCCGTTGGACCGGCCTCAGGCCCGCCGCAGGTAGCGGGACAGCGTGACCGCGGCGACCAGCGCGCCGCCGTAGAAGAGCTGCTGGGCGTAGTCCTGCGCGCCCAGCAGCTGCAGCCCCGCCACGCCGGTGGCGAGGAAGAGCACGGCCGCGCCGGTGCCCAGCGCATTGAACCGGCCGGCGCGCACGGGCGTCAGGTGGCGATGTCGGGATAGGGCATGGAGTTGTGGTCCATGGCCCGGGCGTACGCCCTCTGGTACTCCATCGGCCCGTGGTCGCGCTCGAACATCGCGATGAACAGGGTGAGGGTCAGGAACGGGTGGGCACCCATCTGGAACAGCGTGACGTGGTCGTGCTCCCGCAGCGCCCGCCGCTCGTCCTCGGTGAACGACAGCCACGTCGTCCGCTCGTCGGCGATGCAGTTCAGGAGCTTGTTCGCCATCTCCTCCTCCCACCACGCGACCGTGCCGGCCGGGTTCTCGCGGTAGCGCTCCACGAGCTCCGGGTCGCGGTCGACGGTGTAGAGGAACTTGTCCAGCAGGTACTTGCTCATGCCGGCGCCCCCTTCGGGTACCAGGTGAAGTAGGCCTCCATGGTGTGGAACAGGTCGAGGGTGTCGACGTGGTCGGCCTGCTGCCCCTCGCCGGCGGCGCCCATCATCAGCATGAAGTCCATGAACCCGTGCGTGGCGTTGCCGGGGTGGTGCAGGCTGTCCAGGGTCACCTCGGCCAGGCAGCCCTCGATGTCGCCGCTGGCGATCCACTCCACCGCCTTGCGGTCGAACTCCGGGTCGGGACCGTGCTCGCCGAACTGGCGGGGGCCGCCGAGCTCCA
>JAOPUQ010000394.1 GCA_025963425.1 Modestobacter sp.
AGCCCGAGGGCACCTGGCAACCGTTCAGACCTCCGCTGTTCCTGCGCCCGGCCTTCCCCCGATCCGACCAGTCGGAGCGGCCGCGGCCCGCGCCGCCCACGGGTCCGCCGCCTGACGTTCGGCGGGCGACC
This sequence comes from Modestobacter sp., assembly GCA_025963425.1. Classification (GTDB taxonomy): domain Bacteria; phylum Actinomycetota; class Actinomycetes; order Mycobacteriales; family Geodermatophilaceae; genus Modestobacter. Next base: position 132 of record JAOPUQ010000394.1, read on the forward strand.
CCGCCAGGACCGCTCAACCTGCGAGCGGGACGAACCGCTTGAGCTTGCCGGTCCCCTGGAGTGCGATGTGCGCGACCGGGATCAGGACCACCTCGGCGCTGGAGAGGCCGGCCGCGGCGAGACCGGCGACGAGTTCTGCGTGAACGGCTCGGAGATCCACCTCGCCCACGGGCCGGAAAAGGATCTTGACGCCGCGGAGCGTCTGGTGAACCTGGTACTCCGCGATGTTGCGTTGCCGGCCCAGCGGGGAGCGCAGGACGAACGGGTGGACCGTGACGCCGCCGGGGTAGGTCAGGCTGTCGTCGAGGCGGCCGTGCACGTCATCGATCCAGGTGTACGCAGACCCGCATTGGCAGGTGCCTTCGAGGACCGTGACCTCGTCGGTGACCTCGAACCGAATCAGCGGCAGCAGAGTGTTGTACAGGTTGGTCACGTGAACCTTGGCGGACACCTGACCCGGTGGGACGGGTCGACCGTCGCCGTCCACAGGCTCGACGATGACAAGGTCGTCGTTGAGGTGGAGTCCCCGCCCGCGAGGACAGGAGTAGCCCAAAGTGCCGGTCTCCGAAGCGACCCACTGGCTGTGGACCGGGGCCCGCCACGTCCGCTCCAGCCGGTCGCGCACCTCGGGCAGGATCGCCTCGCCGACACAGCGCAGCCTCAGCGGTGCAATCCTCAGGCGACCGGCTCTCGCTTCGAACCCGAGCTGGTCGAGCGCCGAGGGGTAGCCGCGCAGCGCCGTCGGTTGGAGATCGTTGAGCCTGGCCACGACTTCGCTCATCGGAAGCGAGATCGGAAGGCGGACTGACGTGAACGCCGGATTGGAGAAGGTCTGGTAGAGCGCCGACGAGCCGTGCGTCGGCTTGTCCGCGGCGATCACGGCCTCGACCCGTGGGGCGGCGGCAAGCACCGGGTCGTGCATTCGGTCCGAGGCGATGTGGCGAGCGGCGGAAAGGTAATAGGTCGCCCAGCCCGCCCAGTCGTAGACGTAGACGCCGCGCTGGCCGCTGGAGCCGCCCGACGCTATCGCGTGGTACTCGTCCAGCAGGTAGCCGTCCGATTCCAGTCGTTCCAGGTGCGCCTCGACCAGCCCCAGGGAGAGCCGGTGATCGGTGACGATGTCGTCAAAATGGCCGAGAAGATCGTTCTTGGTCATCGGCGCCAGTCCACCCAGCTGTGACGCCGAGAACGTCTTCTCGTCGATGTCGGCCAGGCGGTCGCGGTGCCACGGCGACCGCTCTCGTGCGATCTCGAGGAGTCGGCGCAGTCGCACCTGACGTTCGGCCGCGATGCGCTCCCGGGCCCAAGTCAGGCGCGCGACGTGCTCGTCCAGCTGCGCCATCGCGTTGGTGAAGTGCCGCCGCCGGAGGCTCTGGTAGTCCGCCATCGGATGCCACCTTCATGGTGGTCGCGCGTTCGTGCGACACAGCGAGGCTAGGACGTTCCTGCCACCGCTTGGCCACGAGACTGTCACGGTTGACGCAGGGTGGGGCAGCCGCGCCGCCTCCTCCCTCGGGCTACACCCGCAGGGCTCCGAGGCGTTCACGGGCGACCTGCACTTCTACTCGGTCGACCACACCTGCGGGACAAGCCCGACCAGATCGACGGGGACCGGTGTCCGGTTGTCGTGCTGACGGGCACCAGGTACTACCTCACGACCCCGGACGACGCGCGCGGACCGCCGAGCACATCAAGAACGGGCAGTTCATCGAGATGGAGGACATCGGCCACTTCCCCATGGGCGAGAACCACGAGGTCTTCCGGCGCTATCTGCTGCAGGCGCTCGAGCGGATCTGTACACGCTCGGCTGCCGCGCACGCCTGATCGCGGCCTCGGCGACTCGTTTCCCTCGCCCGGGAGGGCCTTCGGCTCAGGGCCCTCCCGGGCGAGAACCCGTGGCTCCCGATCCTGGAGAACTCGCAGGGGAGAGCGAGGTGTGGGCGCGGCAGGGATCGAACCTGCGACCGCTCGCTTGTAAGGCGAGAGCTCTGCCGCTGAGCTACGCGCCCTTCGGCCCCCTCCAGGGCGTCCCCGAGCCTGCGGGGGACCCAGGAGGGGGTCCTTCTCAGGCGGCCAGCTGGGTGACCGCGTCCTTCCAGCCGGACTGGGCGCGGGCGTCACCGGGCTGGTTGACCTCGGCGAAGGCGACCTTCCCCTCGGCGTCGACCAGGAAGGTGCCGCGCACCGCCATGCCGGCCTTGTCATTGAAGACGCCGTAGGCCTGCGCGGTCGCCCCGTGCGGCCAGAAGTCCGACTGCAGCGTGAAGTCGAAGCCCTCCTGCGCCCGGAACGCCTTGAGGCTGAACACCGGGTCGGTGGAGACGGCCACGACCTGCACGCCGGCCTCGGTGTAGGTGGCCAGCTCGTCGCGCAGCTGGCACAGCTCACCGGTGCAGATGCCGGAGAAGGCGAAGGGGTAGAAGACGACGAGGACGGGAGTGCCGCGCAGCTCGGCCAGTGAGACGACCTGCTTGTCCTGGTCGGGGAGGCTGAACTCGGGCGCGGTGTCGCCGACGGAGATGCTCATGCCTGCGATGGTGCCGCACCGGCGCCCGGCGTGGTGCAGAGGGTCAGCGCCGGGAACGCGCTGCCTTCGGGGTCACCAGCCGGATACCCGACCAATCCTTGGCCGCCGAGATGCTCGAGGTCTGCTGCAGCCCCGCCGTCGGCGCGGCCTCGGTGACGTCACCGGGCTCCACATGCCCCGGCCGCCCGGACTTGGGGACCAGCAGCCACACGACGCCGTCCTCGGCCAGGGAGGCGATGGAGTCGACGAGGGCGTCGATCAGGTCGCCGTCCTCCTCGCGCCACCACAGCAGGACGACGTCGGCCACCTCGTCGGAGTCCTCGTCGACCATCTCCCCGCCGGAGAGTTCGATGACGGAGTCGCGCAGGTCCTCGTCGGCGTCCTCGTCCCAGCCGAGCTCCTGCACGACCATGCCCGGCTTGATCCCCAGCCGGGCAGCCATGCTGGTGCTGCCCGAGTCGACGCTCATCCCTGCTGTTCCTCC
>JAOPUQ010000412.1 GCA_025963425.1 Modestobacter sp.
GCGGGTCGACGTCACGCACGTCCGCACCCAGCACGCGGCGGGTGCCGGGGTCGCGCAGCAGCAGCCGGTCCCCCACCCGCAGCGGCAGCGGCCCGGTCAACCGCAGGCGCAGCGCCGACCCGTCCAGGGGGCGCACCCGCGCGGCGACGGTCGCCGACCCCACGTGGACGACGAGCTCGGCCGGCAGCCGCTCCTCGACCGGGGCGACCAGCGTGACGTCCACGGCGTCGGTACCTCGGAAGGCGTCCGGGGTGAGCAGGGCGTCGCCGCGGGCGACCTCCTCGACCGGGACGCCGCGCAGGTTCAGCGCGACCCGCGCGGTGGCCGACGCGGTCGGCACCGCCTCGCCGAGGGAGTGCAGCCCGCGCACGGTCACCGCCCGGCCACCCAGCTCCAGCCGGTCCCCCACCGTGACGGTGCCCGCAGCCAGGGTGCCGGTCACCACGGTGCCGGCGCCGCGGATGGTGAACGCCCGGTCGACCCACAGCCGCACGGGTGCCGCGGTGTCCGGAGCGGGGAGTCCGGCCAGCACCGACTCCAGCGCCGCCGCCACCTCCGGCATGCCGGCACCGGTGCGCGCACTGGCCGCCACGGCCGGCAACCGGCCCAGCGACGTGTCGGCCAGCCGGTCGAGGGCGTCGGCGAGGACCGGCGCGGGGTCGGCGGCATCGGCCTTGGTCACGACCAGCAGCCCGTGCCGCACCCCGAGGGCATCGAGGACGGCGACGTGCTCGGCGGTCTGCGCCGACCAGCCGTCGTCCGCGGCGACCACGACCAGCGCAGCCGGCACCGAGCCGACGCCGGCAAGCATGTTGCCGACGAACCGCTCGTGCCCGGGGACGTCGACGACGGCCAGCCGGCGACCCGAGGGCAGGGTCGTCCAGGCGAACCCCAGGTCGATGGTCAGCCCGCGGCGGCGCTCCTCCTCCCAGCGGTCCGGCTCCATGCCGGTCAGCGCCCGGACCAGCGTGGACTTGCCGTGGTCGACGTGCCCGGCGGTGGCGACCACGTCCATGCCGGCTCCGCTCACGTCCACCCCCGCGCCGCCTCGAGCACGGCCGCGGCCAGCGCGTCGTCGTCGGACGGGAGCAGGCTGCGCAGGTCGAGCAGGGTGCGGTCACCGGCGACGTGGCCGACCACCGGACGCGACCCGCGACGCAGCGGCTCGGCGAAGGCTGCGGGCAGCGAGACCGCGCAACTGGGCAGCTCGAACTCCGGCGCCCCGCCTCCGCCGACCCGTGCGGTGGAGCCGACGGCGAGCGCGTCCAGCCCGGCCCCGGCCAGGCGTGCGGCCAGCGCCGCGGCCCGCTCCCGCAGCAGCTCGGGATCGGCGGCGAGCATCTGCTGGACCGGCGGCTGCGGCCCGCGCAGGGTCGCCTCCAGCGCCGCCAGTGTCGTCTTGTCGACCCGCAGCGCGCGGTAGAGAGGATGGCGGCGCAACCGCTGGACGAGGTCGGCGCGGCCGAGCACCAGGCCGGCCTGCGGGCCGCCGAGCAGCTTGTCCCCGCTGGCCAGCACCAGGTCCGCGCCGTCGGACAGGGTGGTCTGCAGGTCCGGCTCGTCGGGCAGCTGCGGGTGCGGGCGCAACAGCCCGGACCCGACGTCGGCGACCAGCGGGACGCCGGTGCCGGCCAGCGCGGGCGCCAGCTCCGCGACCTCGACGGCCCGGGTGAAGCCGCGGACGACGAAGTTCGACGGGTGCACCTTGAGCACCGCACCGGTGTCCGGGGTCAGCGCCGCGATGTAGTCGGCCAGCGCGACGCGGTTCGTCGTCCCGACCTCGTGCAGCCGGGCACCGGTGGCGCCGAGCAGCTCGGGGATGCGGAACCCGTCGCCGATTTCCACCAGCTCCCCGCGGGCGATGACCAGCTCCCGGCCGGAGCCGAAGCAGGTGGCGACCAGGGCCAGCGCGGCCGCGCAGTTGTTGACCACCAGCGCCGCCTCGGCGGCGGGCACGGCCGCCAGCAGGGCCGACAGCGCCGCCTCGCCCCGGGGTCCCCGACGTCCGGTGGCCAGGTCCAGCTCGACGTCGGTGGTGCCGCTGGCGGCGACGACCGCCTCGGCCGCCGCGGCCGACAGCGGGGCCCGGCCGAGGTTGGTGTGCACGAGGACGCCCGTGGCGTTCAGCACCGGCCGCAGGCTGCCGGCCGTGCCGGGCAGTGCCGCGAGCACGGCCTCGACCGCCTCGACCGGCGGCAGGTCACCGCCGCGGACCCGCGCCTGAACGGTCTGCACGGCGGCCTTGACCAGCTCGCGACCGAGCCGGCTCGCGGCCGCGGCGAGGCGCGGATCGGCCAGCAGCGTGTCGGTGCGCGGCACCTGCCGGCGGGGGTCGGCGCTCGGGTCGGCGGTCATCGCCGCCGAGCGTAGGAGAGGTCCACGTCCGACGCGGTGCGGGCCTACCCGAGCGGCCCGGACGCGGGTCCCCCTCGGGCCGGTCGGGTCAGCAGGCGTTGCCGGCCGCGCCGGCGAAACCCGGCTTGCCCCGTGACGGGGCCGTCCGGGCGCCGTGAACCGCCCCATCGCCGGAGACCGACCAGTGCCGGCCACCGACGGTGACCTCGGCGAGCTCAAAGGTCGTCTTGTACGGGGAGAACGTGACGTGCTCGTTGACCGCGTACAGGGCCTGGGGGGCACAGATGAACAGCGCAAGCGCCTGGTCCTGCACGTAGGCGTCGATGCGCTCGGCCACCTCCACGAGCGCAGCCCCCTCCAGCTGCACCTTCATCTCGTCGAACAACGCGTCGAAGCCGTCGTCCGGCGGACCGGCCCGGAAGGCACCGTCCAGCCCGAAGAACTCCCGGTGCACCGCGGCGGGCGGGGCCTCGGAGGACAGGTCGAACCAGGGGTGGACCAGGACGTCCCAGGGCAGGTCGAGCTTCTTCTCCATCAGCGCCCGGGCGCCTGCCAGCGCCTGCTCGGGCGGCACCACGATGACCTCCACCAGGACGTCGAGGGTCGATCGGATGCCGGCCGCGAGGATGTGCGCGATCCCGGCGAACGGCTCCGGGGTGGCGATCCGCAGCGGCCGGCGCGCGGGCCACGAGGCGCCGGCGAACGCCTCCCGGGCCTTTCCGGGATCGAACTCGAACGGCGTCGCGCCCGGTGGGAAGCCGCTGCACCACGGTGGGGTCAGCGCCGGGATGACCGACGCGTACCCGGCCAGGCCCTGCTCGACGACCGACTGACGGTCGATGGCCCAGTTCAGCGCCCGCCGGACGTCGCGGTCGTGCAGCGGTGCGTCGCTGTTCCGGTTGATGATCCCGACCAGCACCCGGTTCGAGTCGCAGACCACCAGCCGGGCGTGCGCGGAGTCCTGCACCCGCTGCGCGTCGGCCGGCGACACCTCGGTGAGGATGTCGACCTCGCCCTCGGCGTCGCACACCAGCCGGAGCGCCTCCTCCGGGGTGACGTCGTTGCGGAAGACGACCCGCTCGATGCGAGGGCCGCGGGCCGCGCGGTTCCAGTGGTCCAGATTGGCCTCCAGCACCACCTGCGGGTCGCGCTGCTCGCTCTCGATGATCGAGGAGGCGCGGTAGGGCGAGGCGCTCATGATCACGTTCCGGGTGGTGATCGACGAAGCACCCTGGACCAGGGTGAACGGACCGGTGCCCCACGGGCCCGGCTCGTCGATCACCTACCAGTGGCCCTCTCCGGAGCCGAACTTCTTGTACCCGAAGCCGGGTGCGTCCTTGCCGTTCCAGAAGGCGGAACTGGCGATGTGGAAGCCGCGGAACTTGCCGATCGCCAGCCCGTCCGGGCCGGGGAAGTGGAAGCGGAGTGTGTGGTCGTCGACGACCTCCGCGGTGGACTCGGGCGCCGGGAAGTTCAGCCAGGTGCCCGGCGGGTGCGGCGCCGCCCACCGCTGCATCTCGTCGAAGTTCTGCTTGATGTTGTGCGCGGTGGCGTGCTCGCCGTCCTGGAACCGGACGCCGCGGCGCAGCCGGAGCTCCAGGGTCCGGTCGTCGAGCCACTCCGAGGACTCGGCGAGCGAGTAGACGACGCGTCCCGCCTCGTCGATCCGGATGGGCTCTTCCATGGTGTTCCAGGTGATGAACAGCCAGTTCAGCGGCGACGGGTCGACGACGTGGACGGTGCCGACCGGCGGTGGGGGTGCGGTCATGCGGCTGCCTCTCGGACGGCCGGGGCGACGCCGTCCCGACGGACCGCACGACGGGCGCCGGCGGCTCGGCGCGGACGTTGCCCCTGGATGTGATCTCGCTCACACCTCGAGTCACACGGTAGTAGCCCGCCGGGTGGCGCGCTACGGGGCCGGTCTCGGACATGCGTCGGGCCGACCGCGACAGGTCGCGGCCGGCCCGTCAGGCTGGCGGAGACGGACGGGAATCGAACCCGCCTGACCGAGCTGCTCGGCCACGTCGGCTTTAGAGGCCGCGGGGGCCACCAGACA
>JAOPUQ010000421.1 GCA_025963425.1 Modestobacter sp.
GCGGCGGCGTTCGGGGTGCGGCAGGTGCTCCAGGTCAACGCCCGGGCCGCCGGCCCCCGGCTGGGGCGTGACGTCCAGCTCGCCATCAAGGGCAGCAAGAGCGGCGACTGGTCGGTCGACGACGACGGCGTGGTGACCTCGGGCGGGTTCGCGCTGGCCGAGGGGGAGTACGCCTTGGTCACGCAGGTCAGCGAGGCGGGCGCGGACGAGCACCGTGCGGTGTCGATGCTGCCCGGCGGCGGGTTCGTCCTGCTGGACACCGAGGTGACCCCCGAGCTGGCCGCCGAGGGACTGGCCCGCGACGTGGTCCGCGCCGTTCAGCAGGCCCGACGCGCGGCCGGGCTCGACGTCACCGACCGGATCGCCCTGCGGCTGGCCGGCGACGACGCCGTCCGGGAGGCGCTGCAGCAGCACCGCGACCTGCTGGCCAAGGAGGTGCTGGCCGCGAGCCTCGAGCTCGGCCCGCTGGACGGCGAGGCCGGGACGACGACGGTCGGCGACGGACGTGCGGTGGCGGTGTCGCTGAGCCGGGCGTGACGGCCTGAGCGCTGCTTCGACCGCTCCGGAGGGATTGCCGGGCCCCGGGCGGGGTAGGGGGAAAGCGGAAGCGCGCCTGCCCCGCTCGGGGGCGGGGCCGCCGGTCTTCCACCCCGACCCGTCGTAGAGGATGCGTTCATGCGTGCAGTCACCTGGCAGGGCAAGCGGAAGGTCTCGGTCGAGGACGTGCCCGATCCCCGGATCGAGCTGCCCACCGACGCGATCGTCAAGATCACCAGCACCAACATCTGCGGGTCGGACCTGCACCTGTACGAGACCCTCGGCCCGTTCATGGACGCGGGCGACGTGCTCGGGCACGAGCCGATGGGCATCGTGGAGGAGGTGGGCAGCCAGGTCGGCGACCTGAAGGTCGGCGACCGCGTGGTGATGCCCTTCCAGATCTCCTGCGGGCACTGCTGGATGTGTGACCAGCAGCTGTACACGCAGTGCGAGACCACCCAGGTCCGCGACCAGGGCAGCGGCGCGGCGCTCTTCGGCTACTCCAAGCTCTATGGGCAGGTGCCCGGCGGGCAGGCGGAGTACCTCCGGGTCCCGCAGGCCCAGTTCACCCACATCAAGGTGCCCGAGGGACCGGCGGACGACCGGTTCGTCTATCTCTCCGACGTGCTGCCGACCGCCTGGCAGGCCGTCGCCTACGCCGCGGTCCCGGCCGGCGGGTCGCTGGTCGTGCTGGGGCTCGGCCCGATCGGCGACATGGCCTGCCGGATCGCGATGCACCAGGGGGTGGAGAACGTGATCGGGGTCGACCTGGTCCCCGAGCGGCTGGAACGGGCCCGGGCCCGCGGCGTGCAGGTGGTCGACCTCGGCGCGCACGAGAAGGACCTGCTCGAGGTGGTCCAGGGGCTGACCTCCGGCCGCGGCGCCGACTCGGTGATCGACGCCGTCGGCCTGGACGCCCACGGCTCGCCGTCCGCGAAGTTCGTCCAGACGGTGGCCGGGCTGCTGCCCGACGCGGTCGCCCAGCCGGTGTTCAAGACCGCCGGGGTGGACAAGCTGGCGGCGCTGTACTCCGCGATCGAGCTGGTCCGGCGCGGCGGCACGATCTCCCTCAGCGGCGTGTACGGCGGGATGGCCGACCCGATGCCGATGATGACCCTGTTCGACAAGCAGGTCCAGCTGCGGATGGGCCAGGCCAACGTCAAGCGCTGGGTGCCCGAGATCCTGCCGCTGCTGACCGACGACGACCCGCTGGGCGTCGACAGCTTCGCGACGCACCGGCTGCCGCTGTCCGAGGCCCCGGCGGCCTACAAGTCGTTCCAGGAGAAGGCGGACGGCTACGTGAAGGTGCAGCTGAAGCCGGAGCTCTGACCATTCCGGTGGCCGGCCCGCCCGGGTCGGCCACCGGACTCAGGTGCCCGTGCTCAGCGCCCGCACGACGTGGTCGACGTTCCGGCGCCCACGCCCGTGGTCGATCAGCGTGGTGCGGACCTTCGGCCGGCTGGACACCGTGGCCACCGGCTGGGCGGGTCACCGATGGGCTGGACGGCCACCGCCCCGCCCCAGCTCTTCCAGCTGGCGCCGCGCGGCACGCCGCGACTGCTGACGAGCCGCATGGTCCCGAGGACGACGGACATGATCGCCCCGAACGACGCGCCGCTGCTCGACCCCCCGGCCAGCCCGATGACCGGGCTCTCCTCAGCCCATCACCGACCTCGACGGCAGCGAAGAGGGCGCCGGGCAGCAGGCCATCAGCAGGCCGGCAGGAACAGCCGTCACCAGGAAGGCCGATCCGTAGACCTTGAGTGCGCGTACGGGGCCGTGGTCATGGAGAACTCCGGGCTCAGGCGCCAGTTGTCGCCCCCGGCGCTCGCCGCCGGATCGCAGCGCCCGGGGTCTGGTGGCCCGGTCGGTGACCCCGGTCAGGCGCAGCCGGCGCGCTGCAGGAAGTGGCCGACCGTGAACGGCGTGGTCGACGGTGTCCAGCGCGGCTTGACGTGCACGTAGCTGGTGGGGTCCAGGAAGAGCAGCGTCAGCAGCGTGCCGGCTACCAGCGCGCCACCGGTCGGTCCGAGGCGGCGGCCACCCTGGGACAGCTCGGCCTCCTTGAGCACGTAGAACCACAGCGGTGCCTTGCCCTGCCAGCGTGGGTCGGTCAGCCCCAGCTCGGCGTTGCTCAGCGGGCGCTGCATCAGGGCCTTCGCCACGTCCTGCCCGGCGGCGAGCCCCAGCCGCTTCCCCCGCAGCAGATTGCGCTCGGCGAGGTCGGTGAACAGCGGCTTCGAGTCCCGGGACACCACGGTCGCCGGCAGGTCGTGCAGCGGCATCGCCAGGCTGGTGTCGACCAGTCGGGCGAGGTTGAGCCCGGCGGGGCGGGGCCGGCCGGGGACGTCGAAGAAGTAGGTCCAGTCGGCCTTGTAGTTGGCCGGGACCGGCCGCGAGCCGCGCAGGTCGTCCCGGGGGTCGCCGGGGTGGGCGAAGACCGGTCCGGTGTCGGCGTCGTTCATCTCGTACTCCGGGCGCACCATGCTGTGGCCGAACCGGTAGGCGGCGACGGAGAACTCGATCGGCATCATCGGCCGGTTCCGGTTCTTCGGCCTGTACCACGGGATCTTGGTGCCCAGGGCGAACAGACCGTCGACCAGCTTCGGCCCGCAGATCCGGGGCAGGAACTCCTGCACGATCAGCCACTGGTAGTGCCAGGTCGTCAGCCGCTGCGCCTCGGCGAAGCCCCGGCCCTCGTCCATCAGGACGTTGTGGAACCGGAGGAACGCCACGTGCAGCTGGGCGATCACCAGGTTCTCGTCGTTGCGCGGGTCGCCGACGTACGCCGTCCCGTCGGCGGCCCGGGGCAGGTCGTGCAGCCCGTCGTGCTCGTCGACGAGCAGGTACCCGGGCCGGGCCGGGTCGTAGAGCTGGGGGTCGACGTCCGGGCCGCGGCCGTAGACCGACCCGAGGTCGAACATCGGGGTGTCGAAGTTCTTCAGCCCGTGCGGGTCGGTCTGCTGCGCCGGCAGCGGCGTGGTGTCGCGGGTGATGTCGTGGTCGATGAACTGGCCGAAGAATGTGTACCCGGCGGTGATGTCCGGGTTGTCCCACCGGTCGTGGTCGCTGGGGCCCTGGCCCGGCGGGCGGGGGTCGGTCATCGAGCGGGCGAGCGTGCCGAGGAGCTCATCCGGCGGCGCGAAGGCCGGCAGCTTCTTGAACAGCAGACCGAAGCGGGCCTCCTGCTCGCGGCCCACCGCAACCGCGATGTCGCTCCCACGAGGTGCACCGATCGCGTGCTGCCACGTGCCCGCCGCAGCCGCCGAGGCAGCAGGCGCCGCGGAGGCGGTCGAGAAGGGGCAGGCGGTTGCGATGACCGGCGCGGCTGCACCGACCGCGGCTGCCTGGAGGAATCCGCGCCGGCCCACCCGACGGGGCTCCGGTCGTGACTCCGCGTGCAGGTCAGAGATCGCCATCAGCCCACTGCCCCCGTGTCTGCGGCGCCCGGGGTGGCTCCGCTCACTTAGCGTGACGGTTGAGGCAAGCCGGGGACATCCCCAGTCCAGGGGGTCGCAGCACCCGAGGGCCCGCAGGCTGGCAGCCTGCGGGCCCTCGGGTGCTGGTGCCGTCAGCGGCTGGCGACCGTCACCGGCGTGACCGCCCCGCCACGGGTGCTCTGCACCCCGGCGCGGCTGACCTGTGCCCCAGGCCCCGGCTTCTGGCGGAGCTCCCAGTTGCCCAGCGTGTCGACCGGGGCCTTGCCCAGCAGCACGGGCTTGGCCGGGTTGCTCAGGTTCCACACGTAGACCTGGGTGGGTGGGCTCAGCGTGGCCGGCGCGCCGGCGACCAGTGACGTGCCGCCGATGCGCAGCTCCTGGCCGACCTTGTGGCGGGCGGTGCCGACCGCGACCGTGTCCTGGGTGACGGTCACGGTGAGCTGCGCCGTGCTCGTCGCACCACCGGCACCGGTCACGGTCAGCTGGAGCACGGCGTCCCCCCCGGCGCTGGCCGGGGCCGGCGCCGTCGGGGTGCCGGTCGGTGCGACGGCGTACGGGACCGTCAGCGTCGGCTTGGCCACCGCCGGGTTGCTGATGGTCACCGCGGGACCGCTGAGCTGGCTCCATGCGTAGCTGACGGCTGCCGTGGAGCTGCCGCCGTCCACGGTGGTGGTCCCGCCGCGCAGCACCGACGCGGCGGCTGCGGTCGCCGTGGCGACGGGTGCCGGCGGCGTGTCCTGGGCATCCGGGTTGTCCGGCGTGTTGTCGGTGACCGGACCGCCGTCCGGCCCCGGGGTGACGGGCGGCAGACCGGGCGTTGCCGCGCCTCCGGTCACCGTGACCGGGAACGTGGCGCTCGAGGCGCCGCTGCTCACGGTCACCACGGCCGGCGGCGCGGCGACGTCGAACGTCGCGGAACCGCTGGCATCGATGGTCCCGAGCCCCTGGACGGTCAGGGGGTATGTCGCGGGGGCGGTGGCGACGGCGGAGACGACCAGGTGGCTGCCGGTGTACTCGGCCCGGGTCACCGTGATCCCGCTGAGCCGGATGACGCTCTCACTGACCGGGTCGTCGCCGAGGTTCTGCACGGTCACCGAGGTGGGTGGCGTCGCCCCCGGCTGCAGCTCGATCCGGGCGTAGTGCCGCGTGCTGTCCGGGTCATGGGTCATCGGCGTGGCGGGCAGACCGTTGAGGGGCTTGACCTGGAGCTGGGTGCCACGGCTGGTCGCGAAGACGTCCAGGAAGCCACCGTTGACGACCGCCTGGTCGCCGGTGACCCCCGTGTTCGTCGCGACCTTCCCGGTGACGGTGAACTGGTCGGTGGAGAGGTCCAGCCCCCCGCCGGACACGGCGAACCGGTTGAACCCGGTCGGGCTCCCGGTGACCGTGTGCGTCTGGTCCGGGTTGCCGAGGTAGCCCGCCGGTGCCCCGGCGTCCCACCGCAGGAAGGGGCCGAGGTTCCCCTTCAGCGGGGTGCGGAAGTTGCCCACCGACGGCGAGATGTCCTCCACCAGCCGGCCGTCACCGGAGGCGTCGGTGTCCACCGTCAGCTCACCGAACGGGTGCGTGAAGGTCAGGATGGTGTCCGCGGGTGCGTCGCGGACGACGACCCGGGTGCGCGAGAAGGTGACCTGGTCGCCGTTCCGCACGATGTCGTTGGCCCACGCCGCCTCGAGCCCGAGGGTGAGCACGGCCCGGCCGCCACCCGGCAGGTCGAGCTCGGCGCCGGCCAGCTGGTAGAAGAACTCGCCCGGGAAGTTGTCCGGGTAGGAGATCGGCGCGTCCGGGTAGGGCACCTCGTCCGGCAGCAGCCCGCACAGCGGGTTGTCCAGGTCGAGGCAGGGCTCCAGGCGGGTGCCGGCACTGTCCTCGTACCAGGACGGGAAGCCGTGCTCGGCGTTCACCGGTCCGACGTCGACCAGGCCGCCGGGGTTGGGCACGGTCACCCTGGTCGCCGCCAGCGACGTGGTCGCCAGCGTGAGCGGCAGTGCCATCGCGGCGACGACGGTGACGCAGCGCCGGGCCGTGCGCCGGGAGGAAGCCCCCGAGCGGAGCGACCACCCCCGGCGCGGGCGGAGCGGTGGGACGGGGGATGGGCTCCCAGCTGCCCCGGGAGGGGTTGACGGTGCGTGCCTCATGGCTGTCTCCGCGGTCGTACGCGTGTCCCCGCAGCCGCCGCGAGCGGCGTCTGTGGGCTGGCCGGATCACCGTGCCCGGGTGCCCGGGGTCAGCCACAGCCACGAGGAGGGTGGTGGCGTCCCCCCAATCGGAGGGGGCGGCGTCGCAGCCGCGCCGACCGGGTCAGCAGGAGTCGACGGAGAGCCGGCCCGGGGTCGGCCACAAGCGGACGCGCACCAGCCCGGCGACGTCCGTGACGGGCACCGTCCCGAAGTCGCGGGAGTCGATGGAGCTGCCCCGGTCGTCGCCCAGCAGGAACACCTGGCCGGCCGGGACCGTCACCGGGCCGAACCAGACGCCGTCCAGCCGGGACGGGTCGATGCCGGGCTCGCAGACCCCCTCGCCGTCGACCACCAGGACGCCGTCCTCGATCGCCACCCGGTCACCGCCGAGCGCCACGACCCGTTTGACCAGGAGCACGCCGGTCTCCGGGTGCGGCACGGCGATGACGTCCCGGCGGCCGATCGGACCGGCGTCCCGCTCCACCACGAGGAGGTCACCGGGGGAGACGGTGGGCGCCATGCTCCCGGAGTCCACCCGCATCACCCGCACGGGCAGCAGCCCCGTCACCGAGCCGACGACGACCAGCAGGAGGACGACGGCGAGCGAGGACAGCAATCGCCCCGCCGTCCACCGGTGGGAGGACGACGGGACGGTCGGGGGGCGGCTCAGCCCAGCACGCCGGTCAGCCACGCGACCCACGCCAGGGCGCCGAGCGCGAGCAGCGCGTTGAGCGTCCGTCCTCGCCGGGCGCGGGGCAGCAGCGCGGTCAGCGCCAGCACCGAGAGCAGTTCGAGCCCGACCGTCGCGGTGCCGAGCAGGTCGGGGGGCTCGGGATCCACCGGGGCCTGGTCGCCCAGCGCGACCGGTCCCTCCGCCTCGACCGCCGCGCCGGCGTGGTGCCCGGCAGCGCCGTGGCCGGCCTCGGAAGCGGTGAGCCCGGCGAGCAGGTCGGTCGTGTGGGCGACCAGGTACAGGCACACCAGCAGCACGGTCCCGGCCAGCGCGGCTGCCAGCGGCACCCCTCCCGGACGGATCCCCAGCCACGAGCCCAGCAGCAGCCAGACGCCGGCACCGAGCTGGGTGAGTGCGGTGAGCAGGAAGAAGCCGACCACGAGGTCGCCGGTGGACAGGTGCTCGACGGCCGCGGCGATGTGGAGTGCACCGGCGCCGAGCACCCCGAGGGCGGCCGCCCACCGCCAGGGGGACGGCGCGGCCGGCAGGCGGGCGGGGGCGTCGATCGCGGCGAGCGCCGGCGCCGTCACCGCAGACCGCCCATGGGCGGCTCGGGGGCGTAGGACGGGCGCGCGGCGTTCACCGGGTCGCACTCGGCATCGTGCTGGCCGACCTGGAACTGCGTCATCATGTCGTGGTCCTCGT
>JAOPUQ010000044.1 GCA_025963425.1 Modestobacter sp.
CACCTCCACTGCCCGGCGCGGTTCCTGCCTGTTGTGATCCCCATGATCTGCACGCCTCTCTCGGGGGACGCGACGGTCGCTGCGTCCTGCTGGTGTAGCGACTCGGTGGGGCCGGACAACGCCACCGCAGACCGGTCCCCGGCCGATCGAAGGCCGGCGGGGTCGGTAGCAGCTGTTGTGTGCCTGCGTCATGCTGACGACAGGCCCGCTGTGATGCGCACCACTGAGTGGCGGTGACTGTTCCTGCCCTCCTATGCATACGTCAAGACTGTGACGCGTGGATGTTTCGAACCGTTCGGTTTCGTCGGCGGCCTCTGCCGGCGTGCGGGCGCTGTCGCCGGTGGCGCGAAAGCACTGGTCTCTCGAGTGAATGCGCACTCGCCGGGCCCGCGTCTTGGCGCGCCACGACGAGTCCGACGAGCTGGCCCTTGACATGACTACGTATGCACGCAAAGGATGTAAGCCCCGACGGCAGGTGGAGCACAGATGAGCCAGCAGTTGAAGCAGACGGTCTCCACCGCGACGGTGCGGCAGGACCGATCCGATGTGCAGCACGTGGTCACCGAGGTGATCGAGGACATCCGCCGGCGCGGTGACGAGGCCGTGCGGCACTACTCCGAGAAGTTCGACCGCTGGTCACCGGAGAACTTCCTGCTCAGTGACGAGGACGTCGAGAAGATCGTCGCCACGGTGCCGGGCGAGGTGCTCGACGACCTGCGCGAGGTGCAGTCCAACGTCCGGACGTTCGCCCAGCACCAGCTGGCGTCCATGCGGGAGCTCGAGGTGGAGACCCAGCCGGGGGTCTTCCTCGGCCAGAAGCACCTGCCGATCGCCGCGACCGGCGCGTACGTGCCGGGCGGGCGCTACCCGCTCACCGCGTCGGCCCACATGACGGTCGTGACGGCGAAGGTGGCCGGGGTGGAGCGGGTCACCGCGTGCACGCCTCCGATCCGGGGCGAGATCCCGGCGGCCACGGTCGCGGCCATGCACCTGGCGGGCGCCGACCAGATCTTCCTGCTGGGAGGCGTGCAGGCGGTGGCGGCGATGGCCGTCGGCACCGAGACGATCGGCAAGGTCGACCTGCTCGCCGGCCCCGGCAACGCCTACGTGGCCGAGGCCAAGCGCCAGCTCTTCGGCGAGGTCGGCATCGACCTGTTCGCCGGTCCGACGGAGATCCTGGTCGTCGCCGACCACGCCGCGGACCCCTTCGTCGTCGCCGTCGACCTGCTCAGCCAGGCCGAGCACGGCCCGGACTCACCGGCCGTCCTCATCACCACGTCCGAGCAGGTGGCCCGCGAGGCCATGGCCCACATCGACCGGCTGTTGCCGGACATGCCGACCCGTGACATGGCCGGGCCGGCCTGGCGCGATCACGGGCAGGTGCACCTCGTCGACGACCTCGACGAGGCCTACCGCCTGGCCGACACGTTCGCCAGCGAGCACGTGCAGGTCCTCACCGAGGAGCCCCGGCTGGCCCTGGAGAAGATGCGCAACTACGGCGCGCTCTTCCTCGGGGAGGGCACCTGCGTGTCCTACGGCGACAAGTGCATCGGCACCAACCACGTGCTGCCCACCCGCGGTGCGGCCCGCTACACGGGGGGCCTGTGGGTGGGGAAGTACCTGCGCACCGTGACGTACCAGGAGGTCACCGACCGCGCGGCCAGTGCCCGCCTCGGCGAGCTGTGCGGGCGGGCCGCGCGGATCGAGCTGTTCGAGGGGCACGCGCGGTCCGGTGACGTCCGGGCCGCGAAGTACGCCGGCGCGCCGCTGCCCTGGGCGCCGGAGATCTACTCCGCCGGCTGACCGTCCGCGCTCCGCCGCGCGACCGATCGGCACCACCCCACCCTGCAGGCATGTCCGCATGCCGACCCGAGAGGATCCCCGTGAGCCCGAGCCCAGGCCGCACCGTCGACATCCACGCCCACGTCTTCACCCCCGCCTGCCTGGAGCTGGTCAAGGGTCTGATGGCGCCGGAGTACGAGCCGTTCTCCTACTGGGCCGGCAAGGAGACCAACGATTACCAGGTCGGCCACACGGCCGAGATCTTCCCCAAGCTGACCGACCCGGCCGTGCGCATCGCCGACATGGACGCCATGGGCATCGACGTCCAGGCCATCTCCGTCGCGCCGCCGCAGTACTACTACTGGACCGACGTCGAGCTCGGCCGGACGCTCGCCCGGATGCAGAACGAGAACCTCGCCTCGATGGTGCAGGACAACCCCGACCGCTTCGTCGGGCTGGCCACCGTGCCGCTGCAGGACGTGTCCTCGGCGATCAAGGAGCTCGAGTACTGCGTCCGGGAGCTGGACTTCCGCGGCGTCGAGATCAACACCAACGTCTTCGGTCTCGACCTCGACGACCCGCGCTACCGGCCCTTCTTCGCCAAGGCGGAGGAGCTCGACGTCGTGGTGATGCTGCACCCGAACGGGTTCACCCACGGTGAGCGGCTGCAGAAGTACTACATGACCAACGTGATCGGCAATCCGCTGGACACCACCGTGGCCATCACCCGGATCATCCACGGCGGCGTGCTCGAGGAGCACCCGGCGCTGAAGATGGTGCTGGTACACGGCGGCGGCTTCCTGCCGTTCAACTCCTCCCGGATCGACCACGCCTACGAGCAGCGTCCGGAGGGCCGCCACCACATCACCCGGCCGCCGAGCACCTACCTCAAGCAGGTCTACGTCGACTGCCTGGTCTTCGACTCGGTGCATCTGGAGTTCCTCATCCAGCAGATGGGCGCCGACCACGTCGTCGTCGGTACCGACTACCCCTTCGACATGGGGTACTACGACCCGCTGGGCCAGATCGACGGGGTGCCGGGTCTCAAGGACGACGACCGGGAGCTCATCCGCAGCGCGACGGCCTCCCGCCTGCTCAAGCTGGACCGCTGAGCGACCGCGACGACCGACGCGCTCGGTGCGGGGCAACCCCGCACCGGCGTGCCCGGGCGCGCCCGCAGACCCAGACCCGCCCAGCCCCGTATCGAGAGGTGTGACCGGTGATCGACGTAGCCATCGTGGGGCTGGGCTGGTGGGGGCAGAACATCGCCTCGCTGCTGACCACCAGCGAACGTGTCCGGCCGGTGCTCGGGATCGACCCCGAGCCCGCCGGCCGGGAGCGCGCGGCGGCGCTGGGGCTGGCCACCAGCGCCGACCTGCGGACCGCACTGGACGACCCGGCGATCGACGCGGTCGTGCTGTGCTCCCCGCACCGCTTCCACTCGGCGCAGATCATCGCGGTGGCCGAGGCCGGCAAGCACGTGTTCTGCGAGAAGCCGTTCTGCACGACCTCGGAGCAGGCCGATGCCGCTCTGGCTGCCGTCGCGGCGGCCGGGGTGCGGCTGGGGATCGGGCACGAACGGCGCTTCGAGCCGGCCGTGATGGAACTCCAGGAGCGCTGCCGGACCGGTGACCTCGGGATCCCGCTGGTCTTCGAGGGCAACTTCAGCCAGGACAAGTTCCTCGCGCTGCCCCCGGACAACTGGCGGCTCTCCAGCGTGGAGGCGCCGGTGGGCCCGCTGTCCGCGACCGGCATCCACCTCGTCGACCTGGCGATCAGCATCTTCGGCCCGCCCAGCGAGGTCTGGGCCCGGCTGGCGACCCGGGCCACCTCCTTCAGCAACGGCGACACCCTGTCGGTCACCCTCGGGTTCCCCAGCGGCGCCACGGCGGTCATCACCGCCATCCTGACCACCCCGTTCATCGGCCGGGTCTGCGTGCTCGGGTCCGAGGGGTGGAGCGAGATCCGCGACCGGAACCACCCGGAGAGCCCCGAGGGCTGGGACGTGACGACCGTGCACCGCGGTGGGGAGAAGGAAGAGCGGTTCTTCCCGCCGAGCGCGGCCGTGCGGGACAACCTCGAGAGGTTCGCGGACGCGGTGGAGGGAGTCGGGGAGTATCCCGTGAGCGCGGCGGACATCCGCGCCAACGTCGCGACGTTCGAGGCGATCACCCGTTCGGCGCTCAGCGGCGCGGTGGAGAAGGTCGGCTGAGCCCGGCGCCGCCGGGGCGGTCCGCCGCGGTGTTCCCCGCGCCGGCCCGGCATGCTGTACTGGTCACGATGTACGCCACCGACACGATCATCATCACCTAGCGCGCAGTTCCCTTCCGACTGCGCGCAGACCTCCCGTACCCCGGGGGGTCTTTTCGCGTTCAGGGCCTGAACACCACCTCATCCGGGAGACCCCGTGCCCACCGATCTGGACTTCCACGTCTTCGACACCACCCTGCGCGACGGCGCGCAGCGGGAGGGCGTCAGCTACTCCGTCGCCGACAAGCTGGCCGTGGCCCGGCTGCTGGACGAGATCGGGGTCGGCTTCATCGAGGGTGGCTGGCCGGGTGCGCTGCCCAAGGACACCGAGTTCTTCGCCCGGGCGCGCACCGAGCTGAAGCTGCGGCACGCCCAGCTGGTTGCCTTCGGCTCCACCCGCAAGGCCGGTGTCCGGGTGGCGGAGGACCCCCAGGTGCGTGCCCTGCTCGACGCCGGGACGCCGGTGGTCTGCCTGGTCGCCAAGTCCGACGTCCGGCACGTGCGCGAGGCGCTGCGCACGACGGTGGAGGAGAACCTGGCGATGGTGGCCGACACGGTGGCCTTCCTGGTCGGGCACGGCCGGCGGGTCTTCCTCGACTGCGAGCACTTCTTCGACGGGTACGCCGCCGACCCCGACCACGGGGTGCGGGTGCTCGAGACCGCCTTCGCCGCCGGCGCCGAGGTCGGCGTCCTGTGCGACACCAACGGCGGCATGCTCCCCATGGGCGTCGCCCGCGTGGTGGCCGACGTGCGCGCGCGGACCACCGGCCGGCTGGGCATCCACTGCCAGGACGACACCGGCTGCGCGGTGGCCAACTCCCTGGCCGCGGTGGAGGCCGGGGTCACCCACGTGCAGGGGACGGCGAACGGCTACGGCGAGCGCGCCGGCAACGCCGACACCTTCGCCCTGATCGGCAACCTGGTCACCAAGATGGGGCTGCCGGTGGTGCCCGCGGAGTGCCTGCCCGAGCTCAAGCGGGTCAGCCACGCCATCGCCGAGCTGGCCAACATCGCCCCCGACGACCACCAGCCCTTCGTCGGCGCCTCCGCCTTCGCCCACAAGGCCGGTCTGCACGCCAGCGCGATCAAGGTCAGCCCCGAGCTCTACAACCACCTGGACCCGGCCGTCGTGGGCAACGACATGCGCATCCTGGTCACCGAGATGGCCGGCCGGGCCTCGGTCGAGCTCAAGGGCCGGGAGCTCGGGGTCGACCTCGCCGGCCAGGCCGACGCCATCGGCCGGGTGGTCGACCAGGTGAAGGTGCTCGAGGCCGACGGCTGGTCCTTCGAGGCCGCTGACGCCTCCTTCGAGCTGCTGCTGCGGGCCCAGCTGCCCGGCGCGCCGGAGCCGTTGTTCGAGCTGGAGAGCTACCGCACGTCGGTCGAGCACTGGGGCAACGGGGTGGTGGTCAGCGAGGCCACCGTGAAGGTGCACGTGGACGGCGAGCGGATCATCAGCACCGGCGAGGGCAACGGCCCGGTCAACGCCCTGGACAACGCCCTGCGCCAGGCGCTGGTCGGCCGGTACCCGGCCCTGGCCGAGGTCTCGCTGGCCGACTACAAGGTGCGCATCCTGGGCTGGAAGGGCGGCACCGGCGCCACGACCCGGGTGCTGGTGGACACCACCGACGGGGTGGGGGAGTGGACCACCGTCGGGGTCCACGCCAACATCGTCGAGGCCTCGTGGCACGCGCTGGTCGACGCGCTCACGTACGCCGTCCGGCACCGGGCGCCGGCCGGCGCCTGAGTCCGCCTGAGCCGGCGCGGCGCTCTCAGGCGGTCCAGCGCAGGTCCGCCTCGACCTCCCGGGCCGCGGCCAGCAGCGGGGGCAGCAGGTCGGTGCGGATGGCTACACCAAGATCGACGCCGCCACCGCGGCGTCGCTGACGCTGCCGGCCTTCCCGCAGGAGGTCAACGCGGACTCGGTGCAGACGATCGCCGACCTGATGGTCAAGTACGGGATGACCGACAAGAAGCCCGACGTCGCCGCGGTCCTCTCGGCGGGCTGAGCGATGGCCGACCACCGAACCCCCGTGCCGGGGGGACGGACCGTCCGTGACGCCACGCTGGAGGTCTTCCGCCGGCTGGGCCTGACGACCGTCTTCGCCAACCCGGGCTCGACCGAGGTGCCGTTCCTGGCCGACCTGCCAGGCGACATCGAGTTCGTGCTCGCCCTGCACGAGGGGTCGGTGGTCGGCGTGGCCACCGGCTGGGCGATCGCCCACGACCGCCCCGCCCTGGTCAACCTGCACACCACGGCCGGCCTCGGCAACGCGGTCGGTGCGCTGGCCACCGCCCGGGTCAACCGGGCACCGCTGGTGGTCCTCGTCGGGCAGCAGGACCGCCGGCACCTGGCTCTCGAGCCGTTCCTCACCGGCCGGCTCGAGGGCCTGGCCGGCGACTACCCGGTCTGGGTCACCCAGCCGGCGACCGCTCGCGACGTCCCGGGGGCCGTCGCCCGGGCCTTCCACGAGGCCGTGGCCGGGCGCGGTCCGGCGATCGTCGTCGTCCCCATGGACGACTGGCTGCAACCGATGGACGAGGACAACCCGACCGCCGCCCCGGTGCGGGTCCGCCGGGGGAGCGCGGTGGACCCGGGCACCGTCACCGAGGTGGCCGAGCTGGTCGCCGCGGCGTCCTCCCCGGTGCTCGTCGTCGGTGCCGGCGCCGACCGCGCGGACACCTGGCGGGCGCTGGTCGCCGTCGCCGAGCGGCTGGGCGCCCCCGTCTACCAGGAGGCCTTCGGCGCCCGCGCCGGCTTCCCGCAGGACCACCCGCGCTTCGCCGGGCACCTCCCGGCCGGCCGGGCCCGGCTCCGGGGCGTGCTGGCCGGGCACGACCTCGTGCTCGTGGTGGGCGCCCCGGTGTTCCGCCAGTACCCCTACGAGACCGGCGGCTACGTCGACCCGGGCACCCGCATCGTGCAGGTCAGCGACGACGCCGCCGAGGTGCACCACTCCCCGGCCGACCTCGCCGTCGTGACCGACCCGGCCGGCTTCTGCGCCGCGCTGGCCGGGGAGCTCCAGCAGCGCCCGGCCACCGGCCGTCCGGCCCGGTCGGTCGCCTCGGTACCGCCGCCGGCACCGGGAGAGCCGTTGCGGGCCCCGCACGTGTACGCCGAGCTCGCCCGGCGGCTGCCGCGGGACACCGTGATCGTGGAGGAGACGCCGTCCACCCGGCAGGTGCTGGAGACGATGGTGCCCACCCGCGAGCCGCTGGGCTTCCTGTCCGCGGCGATGGGCGGCCTGGGTTTCGGGCTGCCGGCCGCGGTGGGCGTGCGGATGGCCCAGCCGTCCCGCCCGGTCGTCGCCGTCCTGGGGGACGGCTCGTCGCTCTACGGCGTCCAGGCGCTGTGGACGGCGGCCAACTACGGCGTCGGCACGCTGTTCGTCGTCCTGGCCAACGGCGGTTACGCGATCATGGACCGGCTGGCCGAGCGGCACGGCGACGCCAAGCCCCCGTGGCCGAGCTTTCCGGAGGTCCGGCTGTCGGCGCTGGCGGCGGCCTTCGGCTGCCCCACCCGCCGGGTCGAGGGGTACACCGAGCTGGTCGAGGTGCTCGACGAGGTCGTGCCCCTGCTGTCGGGCATGGACGCACCGCTACTGCTGGACGTCACCGTGCAGCCCGAGGAGCACTTCAACCCCTGAGGGGCGCACGCCGGCGGCGGCCCGGGCCCGGCGACACCCGCCCGACTAGCCTGCTGGTCGTGCGCATCGTCCGTTTCGCCCACCCAGCCGGCATGTCCTTCGGGGTCCTCGACGGGGACGGCCAGGTCGCCCAGATCGAGGGCCACCCCTTCGGCCAGATCTCCTTCACCGGCCAGCGGTACGCCGCCGCCGACGTGCGGCTGCTCTCGCCGATCCTGCCCAGCAAGGTCGTCGGCATCGGCAAGAACTACGCCGACCACGTCACGGAGATGGGCACCGGCGACGCCCCGACCGAGCCGCTGATCTTCCTGAAGCCCTCCACCTCGGTCATCGGGCCCGGTGACGCCATCCGCATCCCGGCCGGCAGCACCAACGTGCACCACGAGGTCGAGCTCGCGGTGGTCATCGGCGCGCGGGGCGCCCGCTCGGTCACCCCGGAGCAGGCGATGGCCAGCGTCTTCGGCTACACGATCGGCAACGACGTCACCGAGCGGGACATGCAGAAGCGGGACGGGCAGTGGACCCGGGCGAAGGGCTTCGACTCCTTCTGCCCGCTGGGCCCCTGGATCGAGACCGACCTCGCCGGGCTGGGCAAGGACCCGGCCGACCTGGAGATCACCTGCCGCGTGGACGGCGAGCTGCGCCAGTCCGGCCGCACCAGCCAGCTGCTGTTCGGGGTGCCGGCCCTCATCTCGCACATCTCGCAGGTGATGACCCTGCTGCCCGGTGACGTGATCCTCACCGGCACCCCGGCCGGGGTGGGTCCGATCGCCCCCGGCCAGCGCGTCGAGTGCGTGATCGAGGGGTTGGGCACGCTGACCAGCACCGTGGCCGGGGCCGACCCGACCTCCACCGCCGGGGGCGCCCGATGAGCGTCAAGACCCGCTTCTGCCCGTCACCGACCGGCCTGGTCCACGTCGGGGTGATGCGGGCGGCACTGTTCAACTGGGCGCACGCCCGGCACACCGGCGGCACCTTCCTCTTCCGGATCGAGGACACCGACGCGGCCCGCGACTCCGAGGAGTCCTACCGCCACCTGCTGGACTCCCTGCGCTGGCTGGGCCTGGACTGGGACGAGGGGCCGGAGGTGGG
>JAOPUQ010000310.1 GCA_025963425.1 Modestobacter sp.
ACTCCGCCACCTCGTGCACGTAGGGCGCGTCGGGAGTGCTGCGGAGGTCGTCGGCGGTGAAGTTCTCGGTGTAACCGGTGAAGTCGACGGCGAACGAGCGCACCCGGCCGGTGGTGAAGCGGGCGGCCAGCGCGGTGAGGGCGGAGGAGTCCAGGCCGCCCGAGAGCAGGGTGCAGAGCGGGACGTCGGCGACGAGCTGGCGACGCGCCGTGTCCTCGAGCAGCTCACGCACGTGCCGCACCGTCGTCGGCACATCGTCGGTGTGCCCGGTGTCGGCCAGGGCCCAGTAGCGCTGTTCGCTGATGCCCGCCCGGCTCACCCGCACCACGTGACCGGGCGGGACCTCGCGCAACCCGCGGAAGATCGCGTGGTGCGGATCGGCGACGAAGCCGAGCGCCCGGCGCAACCCGTCGGCGTCCAGGACGCGCTCGGCCAACCCGTTGGCCAGTACGGCCTTGGGCTCGGAGCCGAAGAGCACGCCGTGCTCGGTGGGGTAGTAGTAGAGCGGCTTGATCCCCAACCGGTCGCGGACCAGCACCAGTTCCTGGGTGCCGGCGTCCCAGAGTGCGTAGGCGAACATGCCGTTGAGCTCGCGGACGGCGTCGCGCGGGTCACGGCGCCCCCACTCCCGGTGCGCGTGCAGGACCACCTCCGTGTCGCTGTTGGTCCCGAAGTGGTGTCCGGCGACGGCGAGCCGCTCGCGCAGCTCGCGGAAGTTGTACGTCTCGCCGCTGTAGATCAGAGCGGCGGCCTCTGGCCGGCCGTCCTCGGCGAGGGTCATGGGCTGGTGACCACCGGGCACGTCGATCACGGCGAGCCTGCGATGCCCGAGCGCCACGTGGGTGGCGACGAACGTGCCTTCGTCGTCGGGGCCACGGCAGGCCATGGTCGCGGTCATGCGGACCAGTTCGCTGCGTGCGCCCGGCTCACCGAGGTCGCGCTCGTAGTCCAGCCACCCGCAGATCCCACACATTCCTGATCACGCCTCCCGTGCCGTGCGCAACCCCGTGGCAATAAGGT
Source organism: Modestobacter sp. (assembly GCA_025963425.1). Taxonomy (GTDB): domain Bacteria; phylum Actinomycetota; class Actinomycetes; order Mycobacteriales; family Geodermatophilaceae; genus Modestobacter. The sequence goes on from JAOPUQ010000310.1 coordinate 1,021, forward strand.
TGCGCGCTGCAACGGGGTATCGCAACACCCCCCTACGCGGGCACCGGGCCGAGACGCTGGAGCGCGTTACCCGGCCTCACGCGGGCGTCATCCGGACGGGACGGCTCTGCCACGCGCGCAGCGTGTTGTTGTGGTGCCGCACGGTCGGCCCGGCCAGCTCGATCGTCACCACCCGCCGGACCAGGGCGGTGAGCAGCGCCTCCGCCTCCAGCCGGGCGACGTGCCGGCCGACGCACTGGTGGATGCCCATCCCGAAGCCGACGTGCCCGGAGGGATCCCGGCGCAGGCCGACGGCGTCCGGGTCGGCCCAGCGGCGCGGGCTTTCGGTACCGAAAGCCCGGGAGGCGGGGGTGGCGGTCACAGGTCGAGCACCAGGCGCCCGGTGCAGGAGCGGGAGACGCGCGGGTACATGCAGTCCCCGGCCGCCCGCTCCTCGTCGTTGAGCAGGAAGTCCCGGTGGTCCGGCGTCCCGGCCAGGACCGTCGTCTCGCAGGTGCCGCAGGTCCCCTGCCGGCAGGCAGGACAGCACGTCCACCCCGGCAGCGGCGACGGCGGCCAGCACCGAGACGTCCGGGGTGACGGTGACGAACCACCCGGGTCCTGCCGGTGTCCCGGTGCTGCGGGCCGCGGCCAGGGGGATCACCCGGGCGCTGACGGCGGGGCCGGCTCCGCGCTGACCCGGCGGGTGGTCAGCCCGGCTCGCCGGCCAGCGCGGCCCGCACCCCGGCCGCGACGCTGCCGCGCACCGGGATCCGCGGCATCAACAGGGCCTGCGCCACGTGGTAGGCGTCCGGCTTGCCGATCCAGGTCGTCGTCCCGACCGCGCCCTCCGGTGTCAGCTCGTGGTGCCAGCTGCCCCGGGCGGCGTCGCGGAACCGGGCCGTGGCGTGGCGGTCCCAGCGCTGCTCGTCGCGCTCGTACGCCGGGTCTCCGGTGACCGCGGACAGCACGGCGGCCGCACCGATCGCCTCGGCCAGCACCCAGTGCATCCGCGTGGCGACCACCGGCCGGTCCGACCAGTCCAGCGTGTAGACGAAGCCGTCGTGCCCGTCGGCCCGCCAGCCCCGCTGGACCGCCGCGCCATACAGGTCGCGGGCGTCGGCCAGCAGCCAGGCCGGCGCGTCCGCGCCGAGCGCCGCGCCGGCGTGCAGCGCCAGGCGCGACCACTCCAGCTGGTGCCCCACCGTCACGCCATAGGGCCGGAAGGGGTCCGACGGCCGGTCGGCGTTGTACTCGGGCAGCGCGGTCCACGAGGCGTCGAAGTGCTCGGGCAGCCGCCAGTCGGCCTCCCGCGCCCAGCCGTGCACGACCCGCTCGAGCACCCGGGCGACCCGTGCCCGCAGCTGCCCGGACGACGGCCCCGGCAGCGGGCCCACCCCCGGCACCTCCAGGGCGTCGGCGGCGGCCAGCATCGCCTCGACGCCGTGCATGTTGGCGTTGATCCCTCGGTAGTCCGAGCAGGTCGACCAGCCGGCGTCCCACTCCTCCACCGCCATGCCGGCGGCGTCGTCCCAGAAGCGCGCGTCCCACACCGCGAGCGCCTCGGCGAGCAGCCGCGCGCCCCCGGTCATCCCGGCGGTCGCCGCGGTGGCCGCCGCCAGCACCACGAAGGCGTGCACGTAGGCGGCCTTGGTGCCGTCGACCTCGCCGTCGGCCGGTCCCAACGAGGCGACCCACCCGGCGTGCTCGGCATCGCGGAAGGGTCCGGTGAGCGCCCGGACCCCGTGCGCGGCGAGCTCGCCGGCACCCGGCCGGCCGAGCATCGCCGCCAGGGCGAACACGTGCGTCATCCGGGCCGTCACGTAGGTCTCCCGTGGCCGGTCGGCCAGTACGGACCCGTCGGCGTCCAGGTACCCGAAGCCACCCTCGGCGCGGCGGGAGCCGGCCGCGAAGGACAGCAGATCCGCCAGCTCGTCGGTCAGCAGTTCCGCTCCGGAGCTGTGCATGGCCGCGCAGCCTAGTGCGACGGCTCGTTACGGTGTGGCGGTGATCACCGTCTGCGGGGAGCTCGTGATCGACCTGATCCCGGCAGCGCACCCGGCAGCACCGGACGACGACACCGCTCCCCCGCCGCCCCGGTACGCCGCCTTCCCGGGCGGTAACGCACTGAACGTGGCCGTGGCCGCGGCCCGGCTGGGCAACGTGGTGCACCTCATGTCGCGGGTCGGTCCGGGGCCGTTCGGCAGGCTGCTCCGCGACCACGCGACGCGCAACGGCGTCTCCCCCGATGCCCTGCTGACCGCCGGCGAGCCGGTCAGCCTGGCCGTCGTCGAGCTCTCGGACGCCGGGTCGGCCGGCTACTCCTTCCACACCGTCGGCGCGGCCGACTGGCAGTGGACGGCGGAGGAGCTGACCCGGGTGTGGCCCGGCGGCACCCGGATCGTGCACGTCGGCTCGATCTCCAGCTGGACCCCGCCGGGCGCGCTGCACATCGCCGACCTGGTCCGCCGGGTGCGGCGCGAGGGCAGCGCACTGGTCAGCTTCGACCCCAACGTCCGGCCGAGCCTGATCGCCGACGCCGACGACGTGCGGGCGCGGGTGACCGACCTCCGGCGGACCGCGGACCTGGTCAAGGTCAGCGCGGAGGACCTGGCCTGGCTCGAGCCGGACGCCGACCTCGACGAGGTGGCCGTCCGCTGGGCCGCCGAGGGCCCGGCCCTGGTGGTGGTCACCGACGGCGACCAGCCGCTGCGGGCGGCGCGGGCCGGCGGTGCGCTGCTGCGACGGCGCCCGCCGGCGGTGACCGTGGTGGACACCGTCGGCGCCGGCGACAGCTTCGCCGCCGGGTTCTTCTCCGGGCTGGTGCGCACCGGCGTCCTGGACCGCGCCGCCCTGCTGGGCCTACCCGACGACGAGCTCGCCGCGCTGCTCGACGACGCCGCCCTGGTGGCAGCGCTGGCCTGTACCCGGGCCGGCGCGGCCCCGCCGACGCTCGCGGAGCTGACGGCCGCACGCCGCTGACCACCGTCGACAGCGACCGGAGGAGCTCCCGCGCCGAACAGACAGAACCTCGGCCGGTTCGGCTCCGGGGTTGCCCATCCAGTGCGGCACATGGGTGTCGGACGCGGCCGCCTCCTCCGGGGTGAGGACGACGTCGGCGTCGCCGTCGTCCGCGGGGAGGTGGCCGCCCCGGAGAGCGCCGGGGGCCGACTGTCCGGGGTGCGGCTGGCCGACGCCTCGGTGGTCCCGCGCACGGCCCTGGTGGTCGCGCCCCGGTTCACCGCGCGCGACGAGGTGCTCCACTCGCTGGGCCTGGAGCCGGTCGCGCAGGAGATGCACGGCGCGGTGATCGGCAGCACCGGGCCGGCGGACCCGACCGGTGCGACCGCCGTCGCGGGGGTGTGGGTGGCCGGTAACGTGACCACCCTGCAGGCCGAGGTGATCAGCGCGGCCGCGGCCGGGCTCACCACCCCGGCGGCGGTCAACGGTGACCTGATCGCCGAGGACACCCGCGCCGCCGTGGCCGCTTCCCGTGCGCGGCGGGCGGCGTGACCGAGCTCGCGAGGTCACGCATGAGCACAGCACCCTGGGCCACGAGGCTGACGAGCGCCAGCGAGGAGGACTCGTGACCGGCCCGATGAGCATGTTCGGCCAGGACGCCTGGGAGGAGCGCTACCGCTCCTCGGCCGCCATCTGGAGCGGGCGGCCGAACCCACCGTTGGTGGACGAGGCGGCGGATCTGGCGCCGGGCGTCGCACTGGACATCGGCTGTGGCGAGGGCGCCGATGCCCTGTGGCTGGCCGCCCGTGGCTGGCGCGTGACGGGGGTGGACTTCTCCGCCACCGCGCTGGACCGCGCCGCCGCGCACGCCGACGCACTCGGTGCCGAGGTCGCCGGGCGGGTCACCTGGCTGCAGGCCGACCTGACCGGGTGGACACCCTCCACCGGGACGTTCGACCTGGTCTCGGCACACTTCTTCCACGTGCCGGAGGAGCAGCGCCGGGCGCTCTTCGCCCGGCTGGCGGACGCGGTCTCCCCCGGCGGGACACTGCTGGTCGTGGGCCACGCCGCTCTGGACCTGCAGACGACGATGCACCGGCCGGACGTCCCCGGCATGTTCTGGACCGCCGAGGAGGTGGCCGACTCCCTGGATGCCGGCCGGTGGGAGGTGCTCGTCGCCGAGGAACGGCCCCGTCCCGGCCGCGACCCCGAGGGCCGGGAGGTGACCCTGCACGACGCCGTCCTGCGGGCCCGGCGGCGCCGCTGACGCACGCGGCTTGGCGACAAGCGCCAAAGATTTCCGAGCCGTTCGTGACGCAGAGCACAGTGGTCGGGGCGGATGGCTGCCGATGAACGTTCCATGGCACGCCGGCTCACGACTGCGCGGACACCGAGCGACCGGCGGGTCGCCGCTGGGCGCACTCCGTCGCCCTGGTGGCGGACGGCGGTGGTCTACCAGGTCTACCTGCGCTCCTTCGCCGACAGCAACGGCGACGGCATCGGCGACCTGGCCGGCCTCCGCTCCCGGCTGCCGTACCTGGCCTGGCTCGGCGTCGACGCCCTGTGGATCAACCCGCACTATCCCTCCGGCGGCGCGGACGGCGGCTATGACGTCGTCGACTACCGGGCAGTCGACCCCGAGTACGGCGATGTGGCCGACCTCGAGGCCCTGGTGGACGACGCTCGCCGGCTCGGCCTGCGCGTCGTCCTCGACGTCGTCCCGAACCACACGTCCGACCGTCACCCGTGGTTCCAGGCCGCGCTGGCCGACCCGGACTCATCCGCGGCCGCCCGCTACCACTTCGCCCCGCCGTCCGATGAGCCGCCGAACAACTGGCAGTCCCTCTTCGGCGGACCGGCGTGGTCACGCACACCGGACGGACGGTGGTACCTGCACCTGTTCGCCCCCGAGCAGCCCGACCTGAACTGGCGGGAGCCCTCCGTGGCGGCCGACTTCGAGGAGACCCTCCGCTTCTGGCTCGACCGCGGCGTCAGCGGATTCCGGGTGGACGTCGCCTACGGCCTGTTCAAGGACGCCGGGCTGCGGGACAACCCGGGCAGCTACGCACCCACCCTCTTCGGCCACGGCCCGGAGCAAGCCATGACCTGGAACCAGCCCGAGGTGCACGAGGTCTGGCGCCGCTGGCGGGCCATCTGCGACGGCTACCCGGACACCATGCTGGTCGGCGAGGTGTGCCTGGCCGACCTGGAGCAGGTGGCCCGGTACTCGCGGCCCGACGAGATGCACCAGTCGCTGTCGTTCCGGCTGCTCAAGTCGCCGTGGGCGACGGAGTCCTTCGCCGAGGCCGTCCAGTCGGCACTCGACGCCTTCGGCCGGGTCGGCGCCCCGGCGTCCTGGGTCCTCGGCAACCACGACAAGGAGCGCCAGGTCACCAGGTTCGGGGGTGGGACGGTGGGCACCGCCCGGGCCCGCGCCGCGGCCCTGCTGATGCTGGCACTGCCGGGCTCGGCCTACCTCTACGCCGGCGACGAGCTCGGGCTGCCGCAGGCCGCCGTGCCGGACGAGGCGAAACGTGACCCGATCTTCTTCCGCAGCGGCGGCACACGCGCCGGCCGGGACGGCTGCCGCATCCCGATGCCCTGGAACGCCTCGGCCGGCGTCGGCTTCTCCCCCGAGGGTGCAGCCGAGCCCTGGCTGCCGATCCCTGCCGAGTGGGAGCAGTACGCGGTCTCCCGGCAGACCCGGGACGGCGGCTCGATGCTGACCCTGTACCGGCGGGCGCTGGCCCTGCGCGCGGCGCTCCCGGCGCTCGGCTCCGGCGACGCGACCGTCGGCACGCGCGGCGACGTCCTGACCGTGCGCAGCGTCGGGGAGACCGAGACCGTGCGGTGCGTGGTCAACATGGGCGCCGGGACCGTCCTGGTCCCCTGTCCCGGCTCCGTCCTCCTCGCCTCGACCGCGCGCGTGCACCACTCCGCCGGAAGCATCGCCCTGCCGCCCGACACCGCGGTCTGGGTCACCGAGGACTGACCCGACCGGTCCGTCCGCGAGGACCGGCCCCGTCCGCCCTCGCGGACGGGGCCGGCTGGCGTGACCTGTCAGTCGCCGTCCGTCGAGTCCGGACCGTGACCGCCGTGACCGCCGCGACCGCCACCACCGGGGCCGCCGCTGTCCGTGCCCGTCACCGCGAAGTCCTCCCCGACCAGCACGGTCAGGTGCTCACCGTCGGCGGTGACGACGTGCGACTCGTAGACACCACCGGAGTCGCTCTCCGTGCGCTCGATGGTGGCGCCGGGGTACTCGGCCAGCACGGCGGCCTCGACCTGGGTCTTGGTGTCCCCGGTCAGCAGCTGCTCGTCGGAACGCTGCGGCTGCGAGGGGTCGCCGGCGGGCTGGCTCGTCGAGCTCTCCGTCCCGGTCGTCGTGGTCTCCTCCGCCGCGTTGGCGGTGAGGGTCCCGGCGAGGACGCCGCCGGCGATCACACCACCGGCCACCAGCCCTGCAGCTCCACCGAACCGTCGCAACGTCGTCGTGCTCTTCATGTGCGCCTCCTCGTCGAAGCGACCCGGTGCGGGCCGCCGAGAGGACCATCCGGGCTCAACCTGAGCCGCACCTGTGCCGGCCGACCGCGGCTGCTGTGACCGCTCACGGCTCCGGCGCCAGCCGGACGTCTGCTGTCGTGGCCCACGGGCGACGAAGGCCCCTGACCAGCAATCCGCTGGTCAAGGGCCTTGTATGGCTCCCCGGTAGGACTTGAACCTATAACCCTGCGATTGGCCAGTTGCACTTCTCCGCTGCTGCCCCTTGGATACCGCATCTACCCTCTGACATGCTGTTTCTCCGCACTGACAGGCCCCTTGAAGACCTCTGCGGACCGGTCTTTACCTCTGAATTCTGGGAGTGAAATGGGGCTATCGGGCCCGGACCCTGGCTCGGGACTACGACGGTCAGGTCCGCGGGCGACATCACCGCAGAGACTCGCGTCTCGGCGTTGGCCGAGGCCTGGTACGGCGGACTGAAGAACCTGTCCCCCGTCACCGTGCAGGCCTACCGCGACCGGCTGGACCGGCAGATTCTGCCGGGCCTCGGGCAGCTGCGGGTGCGAGAGCTGAGCGTCGGCGTCCTCGACCGCCACCTCCGGCTGATCGTCGACAAGCACGGCGCATCGACAGCCAAGATGAGCCGATCGGTGCTCTCAGGCATGTGCACGCTGGCCGCCCGCCATGACGCCCTCGAACGCAATCCGGTGCGAGCCTTGAAGCCGGTCAGCGCCAAGCCCAGGAAGGCGCCGCGGGCGATGACCGTGCCCGAGCTCCGGCAACTGCGCGCCGCACTCAGCTACGACGAGCCGGCCATCGGCCGGGACCTGCCCGATCTCGTCAGCTTCATGATGGCCACCGGGCTGCGCATCGGGGAAACAACCGGCCTGGCCTGGGACGCCGTCGACCTCGACCTGGGCACCGTCGACGTGCCAGCGGCGGCCATCCGAGTCAAAGGCCAAGGGCTGGTCATCAAGACGACGAAGACCGACGCCGGCACGAGGACTCTGGTGCTTTCTCAGTGGTGCGTCGCGATGCTGCGACGTCGGGCCGGGCTCTTGGCCGCTTCCGCAGGCGATACGACGGGCCGGCCCGTGTTCCCGGCGCCCCTCGGGGGCTGGCGCGACCCGTCGAACACGCAGGGCGACCTGCGCCAGGCCTTCGCCAACGCTGGCTTCGACTGGGTGATCTCCCACGCCTTCCGCAAGACAGTCGCCACGGTGATGGATCAGGCGGGTCTGTCATCCCGTGCGGCCGCCGACCAGCTCGGCCACGCCAACACCTCCATGACCACCGACGTGTACTTCGGCCGCAAGGTCCTCGTCACTGGCGCGGCCGCGGTGCTCGAAGTCCTGGGCACGTAGCGCCGAACCGAGTTGATCAGCGGCGTGGACCGCCGAGTCATCCGTGGGATAGCAGAGCCCCGCCAGGCGCGGTCTGGTAGTGCGACCTATCGCTCGGGGCTCCGCCTTAAGACCGCCCGCGCGTGCCTGTCCGGCATGTTCTCCCTCGCCATCGACGACGGCGCCGTCACCTTCAACCCCGTGCGCGACGCCAGCGTCCGGCTGGACACCACCGCAAGAAGGCACCGCGGGCGCTGACCGTCGAGCAGACCGGGCAGCTGGTCGAGCTGTTCCGCGGCAGCCGCGGGCCGCCGAGCTCGACCTGGCCGACGTCGTCGACTGGATGCTCGCCACCGGCGCCCGCATCGGGGAGGCGCTGGCGCTGCGGACGGGGGAGACCGCGGGCCGGCCGCTGCTGGACCTGGACGCCGGCACCTGGGAGGTCAACGCCACCGCAGTCCGCGTTCCGAAGCAAGGGATGGTCGTCCAGCCGCGGACCAAGACCGCCGCCGGCTGGCGGATCATCGCGGTGCCGGCCTTCGCGGTCGACATGGTGCGCCGCCGGCTGGTCGAACCGCTGCGACCGGACACCGAGCTGGTGTTCCCGGCGCCGGTGGCCGGCACGCTGCGCGACCCGAACAGCGTCTCCGGGGACCTGCGCCAGCTGCTGGACTCCTTCGAGTGCGACGCCTGCTACGGGACCGGCCTCCGGCCGGCGACGAGCAAGTCGGCGGCCGGCCGTCCGGTCCGCTGCATGGAGGGACCGTGGTCGTGGGTCACCTCGCACACTTTCCGCAAGACCGTCGCCACCCGCCTGGACGAGGCCGGGTTCACCCCCCGGCAGGTCGCCGACCAGCTCGGCCACGCCAACCCTTCGATGACCCTGGACGTCTACTTCGGCCGCCAGGTGGTGAGCGGCGAGGCCGCCCGGGTGCTCGGTCGGTGATCGGGTCGCCTGGGCGCCTGCTTCGACGGCTAGTGATCCCGCAACATTCCGTGATCAAGGGAACCTGAGTCGGTCCCGGACGTGGCGCAGCCGCCTGACCGCATGCTCAGCCTGGTCATTGGTGAGAACTCAACCTGCCGATTGTGAGGACCCACCTTCGGGTTGCCAGGCCGGGTCGCGGCCGATGAAGGCGATCAGCTTGTCCTGCGGGGAGGCGTTGTGGGCGACGGGCACGGCGGGACCGAACTGCCCGCTGTCGCGCAGTAGCTGCTCCATCGGCTTCATGGCCGCCAGCGCCGCGCTGCAGCGCTCCTGGCCCAGGGCGGGCTCGCGACCGAGCGCCTGGGCGAGGTCCCAGGAGTGCATCCAGACGTCGGCGGTGTAGAACTGGTCGATCGCCTCGTCCACGGGCTTGTCGCCGGTGTGCGGGTTCCTGAGCACCCGCCCGGCGGGATCGTCGAGGATGGCTTGGATGTCGGTGACGTGCTGCTTCCAGGCGGCGACGGGGTCCGTCTCGATGTCCAGGGGCGCGAGTTCGATCCCGGCACCCTTAAGGAAGC
>JAOPUQ010000447.1 GCA_025963425.1 Modestobacter sp.
GCGGCCCGACGCCGGCTGAGCCGCTGTGTCGGCCGCCTGCGGGTGCGGCGTCGCGGCTGCGGTCAGACCCGCGGTGCGCAGCGCGCGGGTGACGTCGGGTCGCCGGTTGCCCTCGGCGATGCGGGCCGCGTGCGGGGTGCCCGCCTCCATGACGTGCGGCCCGGGGCGGTCGTCGTCGTGGGCGGGCCAGCCCACGCTGCCCGGGTTCACCGCGAGCCAGCCGCCGGGCAGCCGCACCGCCCGCTGCAGGTGGGTGTGGCCGCACAGCAGGAGCGGAGAGCCGGCCCAGGCGCCCAGTCGCTGCCGCACCTCGTCCTCGGTGGCCGGCCGCGCACCCTCGGCGGTGACGGCCCGGTGAGGACCTGGCGCTCGTGGTTGCCGCGCCCCGTCGGAGACGACCGCGAGGCGGGTCACGGCGTCACCACCTCCGCCAGCCACCGGTCGAAGGCCGGCGAGACGGCCGCGGCCCGTGGTGACGTCGTTGAGGCCGACGGCGAACACCGGCCCGGACCGGTCGCCGCCCCGGAGCCGGCAACGGGCCTGGCCCGGCCACCGCCGGGAGACGTCGACGAGGTGTCGCGCAGCACGCCCAGGTTGTACGCGGTCAGGTCGGCACCGGCCTGCCACCTAGTCCGCGCAGGTGTCCGACCGGCGTTCCCGTGCCGGCGGTGAGATCCCTCCCCGGTTGGGGCGAGGGCGCACGGGTAGGGCAGGAACGGAGCGGGCGCGCCCCCTGTGCGGTTCGCGCCCCCACGCACCCGTTCGACAGGAGAGGACTTCCCTATGGCCACCGTGCCCACGATCACCCTGAACAACGGCGTCGAGATCCCGCAGTTGGGGTTCGGCGTGTTCCAGATCAAGCCCGAGGACACCCGGCAGGCCACGCTCGCCGCCCTCGAGGTCGGCTACCGGCACATCGACACCGCGGAGATGTACGGCAACGAGAAAGAGGTCGGCCAGGCCGTCCGCGACTCGGGCATCGACCGCGGTGAGATCTTCGTGACCAGCAAGCTGAACAACGGCTTCCACGACCCCGCCGACGCGCTCACGGCCTTCGACCGGTCGCTCGCCGACCTGGGCTTCGACTACCTGGACCTGTTCCTGGTGCACTGGCCGCTGCCGGGCATCGACGTGGACTACGTCGAGACCTGGAAGTCGATGGAAGAGATCTACCGCTCCGGGCGCGCCAAGGCGATCGGTGTCTCCAACTTCAAGGAGCACCACCTGCGCAGGCTGTTCGGTGCGACGGAGATCCGCCCGGCGGTCAATCAGGTCGAGCTCCACCCCTACCTGGCGCAGGACGACCTGCGGGCCTTCGACGCCGAGCACGAGATCGCCACCGAGGCGTGGTCGCCGATCGCCCAGGGCAAGGTCCTCGACGACCCGGCGATCGTCCGGGTGGCCGAGCGGGTCGGCCGGACCCCGGCACAGGTGACGCTGCGCTGGCACGTGCAGCGCGGCGACATCGTGTTCCCGAAGTCGGTCACCCGCAGCCGCGTCGAGGAGAACTTCGCCCTGTTCGACTTCGAGCTCAGCGAGGACGACATGCGCGAGATCACCGCACTGGACCGCAACGAGCGCACCGGGCCGGACCCGGACACGTTCAACTACATCCCCAGCTGACCCGCACCCTGATCGTCTCCGGGGCCGGACCCCCGGTCAGTCGGTGGTGACGAAGTCGATGAGCTCCTCGACCCGGCCGATCAGGACGGGTTCCAGGTCGGTCCAGGTCTTCACCCGGGCGAGGATCCGCTGTGCCCACACGTAGCCGGTGTCGTCCTCCCAGCCCAGGGCCGCGCAGACGCCCTCCTTCCAGGGCTGGCCCTTCGGCACCACGGGCCAGGCCGCGATGCCGACCACCGAGGGCTTGACAGCCTGCCAGATGTCGATGAACGGGTGGCCGACGACCAGGGCGTGCGCGCCGGTGACCTGGTTGGCGATCCGGGTCTCCTTCGAGCCGGTCACCAGGTGGTCGACCAGCACGCCGAGGCGCCGTCCGGCCGCGGGCCGGAACTCCTTGACGATCCCGGGCAGGTCGTCGACACCGTGCAGCGGCTCCACGACGACGCCCTCGATCCGCAGGTCGTGGCCCCAGACCTTCTCGACCAGCTCGGCGTCGTGCTTGCCCTCGACGTAGATGCGCCCGGCGCGGGCGACCCGGGCGCGGGCGTTGTCCACGTAGGTGGAGCCCGACGCGCTGCGCAGCGGCCCGGCCGGGCCGGCCTGCTTGGGCCGCACCAGGACGACGGGCCGGCCGTCGACCCAGAACCCGGGGCCGAGCGGGTAGCCGCGGACCTTGCCGAAGCGGTCCTCGAGGTGGACGACGTCCTTCTCGCAACGCACCACCGCGCCGACGAAGCCCGAGCTGGGGTCCTCGACCACCAGGTCGTGCTCGGCCTCGACCTGCGGGACCGGCTTCTTCTGCGTGCGCGGGTGGACCAGGTTGTCGTACGGCGAACGAGGAGGCACGGCTCCATGCTCAGGGCGCCCGGCGGTGCTTCCGCGGCACGACACGCCCGGGGTGCACAGGCTCCTCACTGAGCGGGCGTGTCGTGACGTGCGGACCACGACGCCCTGACCGCCTGCGCGGGGCCCCGGCCTGCACCGATGCATCCGTGGAGGAGCGGCAGCCTCCGGCCGGACGGTCACGCACCGTCAGATAGATCCTGAACCAACGGTTTCCGGAACCGGGGGGTCGGGCAGGTCCGAGGGCGAGCGACCCCATTCCCGAGCAGGAGGAGCGGAACCATGATCGGCACCGACACCCTCGACCGCGTGATCGGCGCAGACGTCTACGACGCCGACGGTGACAAGATCGGTACTGCCAGCGAGGTGTACCTGGACGACCAGTCAGGCAACCCGGAGTGGGTCACCGTCAAGACCGGCCTGTTCGGCACGAAGGAGACCTTCGTGCCGATCCGGGACGCCGACCTCACCGACAACGGCGTGCGCGTACCCGTCAGCAAGTCCGCCGTGAAGGACGCCCCGAAGATCGACACCGACGGGCACCTCTCCCCGCAGGAGGAGCAGGAGCTCTACCGCCACTACGGCCTGGGCACCAGCGACACCACCGTCGGGCGCGCCGACGACTCGCAGCTGTCCGGCAACCGCACGGACACCACGACCACGACCGGCGGGAACAGGGACGCCGAGTCCGCCCGGGACATCTCGACGGCCGGTGCGGCCGGCGACCTGGGCACCGACACCAGTCGTCGCGACACCGGCCGTAGCGACACCGGCCGTAGCGACACCGTCGGCCGCGACACCTCGGGCCCGACGACCGACGACGCGATGACCCGCTCCGAGGAGCGGCTGTCGGTCGGCACGACCAGCGAGGAGGCCGGCCGCGCCCGGCTGCGCAAGTACGTCGTGACCGAGAACGTGACGCAGTCCGTCCCCGTCTCCCGCGAGGAGGTCCGGGTCGAGCGTGAGCCCATCACCGACGCCAACGTCGGCGATGCGCTGGACGGGCCGGACATCAGCGAGGAGGAGCACGAGGTGACGCTGCGCGCCGAGCGTCCCGTCGTCGACAAGGAAGCCGTCCCCGTCGAGCGGGTCCGGCTGGGCAAGGAGACGGTCACCGAGAACGTGACCGTCGACGAGTCCCTCCGCAAGGAGCAGATCGACACCGACGGCGACGACCGTCGCCGCTGATCTCCTGCACGCACCACCGCGCCCGCCCCGGTCCGCCGGTGCGGGCGCGGTGCTGTCCGGGCACTTCTCGTGCCGCTTCCGGCGCCGAGAGCGGTCCTGGGGTCAGCCGGCCGCCTCGCCGATCGGCAGCCGGTCGCCGGGCCGCGGCATCACCGGGGCGCCGGCCTCCTCCTCGAGCACGTCGGCCGCCGAGCCGACGATGAGCCGGTCGGGGACGCCCACGGCGCCGTCGTCCTTGCCGTCGTAGTCGAAGCGGGCCAGCACGTGGCGGATGGCCTCCAGCCGCGCGCGCTTCTTGTCGTTGCTCTTGATCACCGTCCACGGCGCGTGCGCCGTGTCGGTGTGCAGGAACATCGCCTCCTTGGCCTCGGTGTAGGCGCCCCACTTGTCCAGCGAGGCCAGGTCGGTGGGGGAGAGCTTCCACTGCCGCACCGGGTCGATCTGCCGGACGATGAACCGGCTGCGCTGCTCGCCCTTCGTCACCGAGAACCAGAACTTGACCAGGTGGATGCCGCTGCGGACGAGCATCCGCTCGAACTCCGGCGTCTGGTGCATGAACTCCAGGTACTCGTCGGCGGTGCAGTAGCCCATCACCCGCTCGACGCCGGCCCGGTTGTACCAGCTCCGGTCGAACATGACGATCTCCCCGGCGGCGGGCAGGTGGGCCACGTACCGCTGGAAGTACCACTGCGTCGTCTCCCGCTCCGAGGGCTTGTCCAGCGCCACGACGCGGGCCCCGCGGGGGTTGAGGTGCTCGGTGAAGCGCTTGATCGTGCCGCCCTTGCCGGCGGCGTCCCGGCCCTCGAACACCAGCACCAGCTTCTGGCCGGTGTCCTTGACCCAGCCCTGCAGCTTCAGCAGCTCGATCTGCAGCTTGCGCTTCTCTATCTCGTACTCGCGCCGCTCCATCCGCTCGCTGTACGGATAGCCGTCCCGCCAGGTGTCGACCCGGTTGCCATCGGGATCGAAGAGCTCGCGGTCGTCGTCCCAGTCCTCGTCGGAGTTGGTGTCCGGCAGCGAGTTCAGCCGCCACCGGCTCAGGTCCAGGACCGGGGACTCGGTGCCCTCGGGGGCACGGTGGCGCAGCGGCTGGGTCACGGGCCCGATCCTGCTCCCGGACGGCGGCCGCCGCCTGTTCCGCGTCCCGCGGCTGCTGTTCCCCTCGAGGACGGCGATGCCGTCCCGGTCATCCTCGAGCTGCCGCCACCCCGACCGCACCGGCCGGGGAGCGCGGACGGCGAAACGCCGGGCGCCCCGCCTCGGTGACGGCGGCGACCGCGTACTCGGCCAGCGCGGCCAGTTCCCGGCGGTCCGCGCCGGCCGGGTCGAGTGCGGGCAGCAGGTGCAGCTCGACGACGAGTCCGCGGGTGGCCACCACCCGGGTCAGGCTGCGTGCGAGCGGGTGCCCGGCCAGCTGGGCGGCCACGGCGTCCCCGACGTCCGTCCGGTAGCGGACGGCGACCGGACAGACCGGCGCACCGGCGTCCACGGCGGCCTGCAACAGGGTCGGGCGGAACTGCCCGAGCCCGGCCCCGGCCGGCGTCCTCCCCTCGGGGCGGACCGTCACGGTCTGCCCGTCGCGCAGCAGCTCCGCGACCCGGTCGACGGTGGGGGTGCGCACCGGAAGGCCGGGGACGGCGGTGAGCAGGGCCAGCTCGTCGACCCAGCAGACCGAGTTGGCCACGACGAGGTGGCCGGCGCCGGCGCCGGTCCGCGGCCA
>JAOPUQ010000449.1 GCA_025963425.1 Modestobacter sp.
GGGGCGGGCGGGGCTGGTATCTTGTGAGACCGGTCCGCTGATGCACTGCCGTCGCGGACGCACGATCATTGCAGCACCGTCAGAAGTACACCTTCCTGCGAGACACCAGAGGCTCACGCGTGGCGAACATCAAGTCCCAGATCAAGCGGATCAAGACCAACGAGATCGCGCGTCAGCGCAACGTCGCGGTCAGGTCCGCCCTGAAGACGACGGTGCGGCGTTTCCGCACTGCCGCCGAGGCCGGGGACAAGGCCGCCGCGACGGCCGCCCTGGTGACCGCCGGCAAGGCGCTCGACAAGGCGGCCAGCAAGGGCGTCATCCACAAGAACCAGGCTGCCAACCGCAAGTCGGCCCTGGCCAAGAAGGCCGCCAGCCTCTGATCTCCGCCGCCCGGCGGGCCGTCCCGGTGACGGTCCGCCGTCGGTGACGATGAGCCCCCTCCCACCGTGGGACGGGGGCTCGTCGCGTTCCAGCCCCCCGCCCGCGCCCTCTCCGTGCTCAGGAGACCGACCGGTGAACGAGATCTCGCGGCCCGGCGACCGGCCCGACCGGCGCTTCCTGGTGCTGCACGGCTGGCAGAACCGCCGCCCGCGGGCGCACTGGCAGTGGCAGCTCGTCGAGTCGCTGCGGGCGGCCGGGGAGCAGGTGCTCTACCCGCAGTTCCCCGATCCCGACCGGCCCTCGCTGCCGGTGTGGCTGGAGCTGCTGCGGGCCGAGCTGGCGCAGCTCGGCTCCGGGGAGCGGGTGGTGCTAGCGCACTCCCTGGCCGTGCCGCTGTGGCTGCACGCGGCCTCGGTGCTGGAGCCGGGTGAGGGAGTGGACCGGGTCCTCCTGGTCTCGCCGCCCAGCCCGCGGGTGCTGGCCGGCCACCGGGAGGTCGAGGCGTTCTCCCGGGTCGCGGTGGAGCCGGCCGCGGTGGCCGCTGCCGCCCGGACCACGCGTCTGGCGGCCGGCGATGACGACCCGTACTGCCCCGAGGGTGTCGCTGCGGCGTTCCCCGCGCTGGCCGCCGACCTGGACGTGGTCCCCGGCGGACAGCATCTGGACACCGATGCGGGGTACGGCGAATGGCCGGCAGCGCTGGCCTGGTGCCTCGACCCGGCGACCCGGCTGACGGCCCGGGCGGACGTGGCAGCCCGCTGACACCGACGCCCTGCCGGATCGCGCCGGGCGTGGAGGCGCGGCTCCCGACGTGGGCGCGGAGGCTCAGCGGCCGGTTCGGACCCGCGCGTCCCGCCCGCGGGCGGACTCCGCCCGGATGGCCACGATCCGGCGCACCGCGCGCTCCAACGCGTAGTCCGGGCTGGCGGCCGCGCCCTTCACGTCGGCGTTGAGCTGTGCGGTGACGCCGATGGCCTGCTGCAGGGCGTCGATGGTCCAGCCGCGGGCCTGGCTCTGCGCCTTCTTGACCTTCCACGGGGGAAGCTTCAGCGTGCGGGCGAGGTCGCCGACGTTGGAGGTGTTGAGCGAGGCGACGCGGGCCGCGGTGCGGACGCCGTCGGCGAGCGCGTCGGCGATGAGCACGTGCGCGACGCCGCGCTGCAGCGCCCACCGGAGCATCTCCACCGAGCCTGCGGTGTCACCGAGGAGGACCCGTTCGGCCACGGTGAACCCGGTGACCTCGGCCTGGCCCCGGTGGAAGCGGGCGACGTCGTCGGCGTCGATGGAGCCGCCGAAGTCCGACACCAGCTGGCTGGCCGCCGAGGACAGCTGGCGCAGGTCGTTGCCGACGGCCTCCAGCAGTGCGGTGACCGCGTCGGGTGCGATCCGGCCGCCGAGCCGGCGCACCTCGTTGCGGACGAAGGCGATCCGCTCCCCCGCCGAGCTGATCTTCGGGCACTCGTCGACGGCCGCACCGGCGGCCTTGAACGCCTTGAGCAGCGCCTCGTTCCGCTTCCCGCCGGGGTGCACGACCACGAGCGTGAGGTCGGGGTCGGGGCTTTTCGTGTAGCTGACCAGCGAGTCGACCAGCGCGCCGGCCGCCTCGTGCACCCCGGTGACGACGACCAACCGGTGGCCGCCGAACAACGAGGGGGTCAGCGCCTCGGCCAGCGACCCCATCGGCAGGCCACCGGCGACGAGCTCGTGCTCCTCGGAGTCGGGATGGGCCTCCCGGACCGCCGCCCGGACGGCGGAGACCGCGCGGGCGCGCAGCAGCTCCTCCTCACCCACCACGACCCGCAGGTGCGACGTCGGTGCCGGGGGTGCTGCTGCCACGGGCCCATCGTGTCACGCGGCACCGACCGTCCGGTCGGCCCGAGACGGGACGCAGGGCCTGGCTCGGCGGACACCCCCGGAACCGGCTGCGCGCCGGCCGTGGCGCGGGCGACGGTGTCCGGCCCCCGCACCGCCACGCCCCAGTCCCCGGCCCGGCCGACCACGGCCACGTCGCCGTCCCGGTCGGTGCGGTACACCCGCATCCGGTCCTCGGCCAGCCAGTCCAGCAGCCGGTCCGTGGGGTGCCCGTAGGAGTTGTCCGCGCCCACGGACACCACCGCCACCTGTGCACCACTGGCCGCCAGGAAACCCGGGTCGGCGTCCGCGCTGCCGTGGTGGGGCACCTTGAGCACGTCGGCCCGCAGGTCCACCCCGGCGGCCACCAAACGCTGCTCGGCCTCGGCGCCCAGGTCGCCGGTGAGCAGCACCCGCACGCCACGCTGGCTCGCGCGCACGACGAGGGACAGGTCGTTGGGCTCCTCGGCCGCCGTCGCCGCTGCCGCGAGCGGGGCCAGCACCTCGAACCGGGCATCGCCCACCACCCGTGTGTCACCGGGCTGCAGCACCACGTGCCGACCACCCGTGAGCCCGACCAACCGCTCCAGCGCCCCCACCCGGTCATCGGAGGGTGACAGCGTGCCGGTGGCGACCACGCCGACCTCCCGGCCGGTCAGCGCACCCGCCAGCCCACCGGCGTGGTCGGCGTCCAGGTGCGAGAGCAGCACGAGCGGCAGTCGGTCGACGCCGAGCCGGCTCAGGCAGCCGTCGACGAGGGTGGCCTCGGGGCCGGCGTCGACGAGGACGCCCTCCCCCGGCCCGGTGGGCAGCACGAGGGCGTCGCCCTGCCCGACGTCGCAGGCGACCAGGACGGTGTCGGTCGGCGGCCAGCCGCGGGTGGCCTGCCGCAGCGGCCAGCCGAGCAGCACGACGCCGAGCAGCGCGGCCAGGGCCAGGGGGCGCAGCCGGGGCCAGCGCAGCAGCGCAACCGCGCCGAGCGCCAGCAGCGCGGCGAGCAGCACCGCACCGCGCACGCCGGCGGGCCAGCCGGTGGCCCCGTCCGGCACGGCGGCGGCGCGCTCGGCGACGGCCACCAGCCACCGCACCGGCCAGCCGGCCAGCCAGCAGAGCCCGTCGGCCACCGGGGGGAGGACCGGGATGAACACGGCCGCGGCGAGGCCGAGCACCGTGGCGGGTGCGACGGCCGGCGCGGCGAGCAGGTTGGCCG
This sequence comes from Modestobacter sp., assembly GCA_025963425.1. GTDB lineage: Bacteria > Actinomycetota > Actinomycetes > Mycobacteriales > Geodermatophilaceae > Modestobacter. The sequence goes on from JAOPUQ010000449.1 coordinate 3,443, forward strand.
GCAGCGACACGATGCTGACCACCCCGGAGAGGGCCGCGACCAGCGGTGCGGTGACCAGACCGGCCGCGGCGCTGACGGCGAGGGCCTCGGCAGGCAGCCGCGGCACGCCCCGCTGCCGCAGCGCCCGGGTCCAGGGGGCGGTCAGCAGCACGATCGCCGCGGTCGCCGCCACCGACAGGGCGAAGCCGCCGTCCCGGGCCAGCGTCGGATCGAGGACGAGCAGCACCACCACGGCCACGGCCAGCGCGGGTACCGCGCTGCGCGACCGGCCGGAGGCCAGGGCCAGCAGGGTGACCGCCCCCATCGCCGCGGCGCGCAGCACGCTGGCCCCCGGCCCGGCCAGCACGACGAACCCGGCCAGGGCCACCACGCCGACGGCCGCCTGCAGCCAGCGGTGCGCGCCGCGACGGCGCAGCGGCCAGAGCACCAGGCCGATCGCGATCGCGACGTTCGCGCCGGAGACGGCCGTCAGGTGTGACAACCCGGCCCGGCGGAAGTCGATGGTCAGTGCCGGGTCCATGGCGCTGGTGTCGCCGACCACGAGGCCGGGCAGCAACCCGGCCGGCCGCGGGGGCAGGGTGCGCGCCGCCGAGCCGGCCAACCCCTCCCGCAGCACCGCGGCTCCCGCCCGCACCCGCCCCGGTCCGCTCACCAGCGCCGGCGTGGAACGGGCCGACAGCACCGCCAGCACCTCGTCCCCGGCGCGCGCCGGACGGAACCCGGCCCGCACCCGCAGCACCTGGCCGGGCGACGATCCGCTCCACTGCTCCGCGGGGCCGAACACCAGTACCGCCCCGCTGCCGACCGGCCGGCCGGCGGCCTCGCGCACCGTGGCGGCGACCAGCACGCGCGGTTCGCCCGCCCCGGCCAGCGGCCGCGGGGCCTCGTCCACCCGGAGGACGACCGCCACGACCGCCCCGTCAGCGGCGAACCGGCGCAACGGTGAGTCCGCCCGCTCGGCGGCACGGACGGCCGTCGCGACCGTCACCACGGTCGCGGCCGCCAGACA
>JAOPUQ010000456.1 GCA_025963425.1 Modestobacter sp.
GTGATCGCGAACTGCTCGCCGCCGCCGCGCTCGAGCACCTCCTCGACCAGCCGCGCACCGGCCATGCCGTTGCCGACCACGACGAGCCGCTGCCGGGTGTCGACGCCGTCCACGTCGTCCATGGCGAAGGTGAGTGCGGTGACGCCCTCCGGGCGCCCGCCCAGGACCGCCGTCATCAGACCTCCACCAGACCCAGGTCGAGCACGAGCTCCCCGGTGACGCCCTCGGGGGCGGCCGCGTGCAGCTCCACGACGGTGCCGCCGGTGAGGTCCTCGACCACCCGCAGCGGCACGTGCACGTCGCCCTTGGCGCCGATCGGGAACCAGCGCATCGGCTCCCCGTCGCGGAGGAGCAGCACGTACACCAGCTCGCCGGTGGAGTTGCCGCCGCGGAAGTACAGCGCCTGCGCGCTGGCGCCGGCGGGCACCTGGTAGCGCAGCACGGGGTCGATCGGGCCTGGCTTGGCCAGCCCCTCCCCGGTGATCGGATAGACGCCTTGCAGGAAGCGCGGGGTGCTCTTCACGCTCGTGGTCCTCCTCCGGGACGGGGGGCGAGGGACTGCGGTGGGCTGGTGCGCGTGGGGTCGGGGCCGGGGCTGGGTGGCCGGTGCCGGCGCGGGGATGCGTTCCTCGGGACCCCCGACCCGGGTGACGGCGACGGCGCAGACCTTGAAGGCCGGCATCCGGCTGGTGGGGTCCAGCGCCGGGTCGGTGAGGGCGTTGGCGCTGCTGCCGCCGCCCCAGTGGAACGGGGCGAAGACGACGTCGGGGCGGATGGCGTCGGTGACCAGGGCGTGGAAGCGGGCCCGGCCCCGGCGGGTGTTGAGCTCGACCAGGTCGTCCTGGGCGATCCCGAGGGCACGGGCGAGGTCCGGGTGCAGTTCCGCCCGCGGCGTGGGGGCGATCAGCTGCAGGCTGCGCGAGCGGCGGGTCTGCGCGCCGGACTGGTACTGGGCGAGCACCCGCCCGGTGGTGAGCACGTAGGGGTACTCGGCGTCCGGCTCCTCGTGGGCGGCCGCGTGCTCGACGCGCCAGAACACGGCCCGCCCGTCGGGGGTGGCGAACCGGTCGGCGAACAGCCGCGGGGTGCCGGGGTGGGTGGGGTCGGGGCAGGGCCAGAACAGGCCCTGCTCGTCGTCGATCCGCCGGTAGGTGATGCCGGAGTAGTCCGCGGCACTGCCGGCGCTGGCCCGGCCGAGCTCGGCGAAGACGGTCTCGGCGTCCCCGCTGAACGCCGGGCCCACGCCCAGCCGGGCGGCGAGCTCGGCCAGCAGCTGCAGATCGTCGCGGACGCCCTCGGGCGGGTCCATCGCCCGGCGGCGGCGGATCACCCGGCCCTCGAGGTTGGTCATCGTGCCGTCCTCCTCCGCCCACATGGCGCTGGGCAGGACGACGTCGGCGAGCTCGGCGGTCTCGGAGAGGAAGAAGTCGCTGACGGCCAGGAAGTCCAGGTCGCCCAGCCGGCTGATCACCCGCCGGGCGTCGGGCGCGGAGACGGCGATGTTGGACGCCAGCACCAGCATCGTGCGGACGCCGCCGTCGGTGCCCAGGCGGTCGAGCATCTCGAACGCCGACCGCCCGGCGCCGGGGATGTCCTCGGGGTCGATGCCCCACACCGCGGCGACGTGGGCGCGGGCCGCCGGGTCGGTGATCGTGCGGTAGCCGGGCAGCTGGTCGGCCTTCTGCCCGTGCTCGCGCCCGCCCTGCCCGTTGCCCTGACCGGTGACCGTGCCCCAGCCGCTGCCCTCGCGGCCGGGCAGCCCGAGCGCCAGGGCCAGGTTGATCCAGGCCTGGGCGGTGTCGGTGCCGCTGCGGTGCTGCTCGGCGCCCCGGGCGGTGAGGATGATCGATCGCTGCCCGCGGGCCAGGGCGAAGACGGTGCGCCGCTGCTGCTCCACCGGCACCCCGGTGAGCCGTTCGACCCGGTCGGGCCAGTAGCCGGCCATCCCGGCGCGGACGTCGTCGAAGCCGGTGGTGCGGGCGGCGACGTAGGCCTCGTCGACCAGCCCCTCGGCCAGCGCGATGTGCAGGAGTCCGTTGGCCAGCGCCAGGTCGGTGCCCGGCAGCGGCTGGACGTGCAGCGTGGCGTTGCGGGCGGTGCTGGTGCGCCGCGGGTCGATGACGATGTGCTCGGCGCCGCGGTCCCGGCCGGTGTCGAAGTACTGCATCGCCGGCGGCATGGTGTCGGCCGGATTGCTGCCGACCAGCACGACGACGTCGGCCTCGGCGATGTCGGCCAGCGGGAACGGCATGCCCCGGTCCAGCCCGAACGCGCGGATGGCGGCGCCGGCCGCCGAGGACATGCAGAACCGGCCGTTGTAGTCGATGGCGCTGGTGCGCAGCGCCACCCGGGCGAACTTGCCGAACTGGTAGGCCTGCTCGTTGGTCAGTCCGCCGCCGCCGAAGCAGCCGACCGCGTCCCGGCCGTGGACCCGCTGGGTCGTCTCGATGGCGGCGACCACCCGGTCCAGGGCGGCCTCCCAGGCCGTCTCCACCAGCGGGCTGCTGCGGTCGGCGGGATCCGCGCGGACCAGCGGCCGGGTCAGCCGCTCCGGGTGGTCCAGCAGCTCGGGAGCCGACCAGCCCTTGGAGCACAGCCCGCCACGGTTGGTCGGGAAGTCGGCGGGGACCAGGGTGGCCGGCCGCTCGCCGGCGGTCATGGTCACCCCGCACTGCAGCGAGCAGTACGGGCAGTGGGTGGCGGTGGTGCGCGTGCCGGTGCCCGATCGCGAGGCGGAGACGGCTGCGGACACGTCACGAGGTTCCGTCGGCCCCGTTTCCCATCGGCTGCGGCTGCGTCAAGGTCGCGTTCCGTCGGCCGCACAGCGGCGTCCGGGCCGCCGTGCGTCAGGGCCCGACGCCGGGGCTGGACGGTCGGCGCAGCGCCGCCGGCGCGCGCCGGGACCAGGCGTCCTCCAGCAGCTCCGCCAGCAGCACCGGGTCGACGGCGTCGAGCGCCACCCGGACCCCGGAGAGCTTCTGACCCCACCACAGCAGCTCGACACCGTCGGGGTCGCCGGCGGCGACCGCCCGGGCCAGGTCCTCGCCGACCATCACGTCGAGGACGCCGTCGGCCGGGACGGTGGCCATCACCTTCCCGCCGCCGACCCGGAAGGACCGGCGCCCGTGGTGGTCGGCCTCGGTCACCCCGGGCAGGGCCAGGGCGGCGTCCACGGCCTCGGCCAGCTCCATCCGCCCACCGTAGGGCGGCGCCCAGCTCCTGAGCACGGTCATTGCCGGGGGCGCGGAGCCGGGCCAGGCTGGCGGACATGGCGACGGACGTGGAGCAGGCGCTGGTGCACGCGGCGACCGACGAGCTGCGGGTGCCCTTCTGGATCGTGCTCGCCGGGGTCGGCGCCGGCGCGTTCTGGGCCCTGGCCGGGGTGCTGGTGGGCACCCGGCTCAGCCGACGGCGGACCTGACCGGCACGGGCCGGTCAGTAGACGGCGATCTCCACGAGGTTGCCGTCGGGGTCACGCACGTAGACGCTCCGCATCCGCCCCAGCGCGCCCTCCTTCGGCACCGGACCGACCTCGAGCGGTACGTCGTGCTCGGCCAGCTCCTGCTGCACCTGGGCCAGCGGCGTCTCGGTGACCAGGCAGAAGTCGGCGGTCCCGGGAGCGGCCGCCGCGGCCTTGGGCTCGAACTCGTGCCCGGCCAGGTGCAGGTTGACCTTCTGCCGGCCGAACACCAGCGCGCGCCGTCCCTCGCCGAAGGTCTCCGCCCGCATGCCCAGCACACGGGTGTAGAAGTCGACGGTGCGATCGAGGTCGGCCACGGTGAGCACCAGGTGGTCGAACCGGTCGATCCGCACCGCTCAGGCCTCGACCGGTCCGGCGGCCCCGCGCATCCGGCGGCCGATCGCGGTGTAGCGCCACACCAGAGCGGAGACCAGCCACGCCGCCAGGAACAGCCCGACGATCACGAAACCGACCGCGCTCAGGTCCAGCGAGCCCAGCCAGGCGACCGGGCCGGAGGTCAGGTCCATCCGCTCGGTGATCAGCGCCAGCACCTCCAGGCCGCCGATCGCCAGGGCGACGACGACCGACAGTGCGGTGACGGTGAGGTTGTAGAACATCTTGCGGCTGGGTGAGGCGAAGGCCCAGCCGTACGCGTAGCCCATGGCCGCACCGTCGGCGGCATCGAGCAGGCACATGCCCGCGGCGAAGAGCACCGGCAGCACCATGATCGCGTACCAGGGCAGTGAGAACGCCACTGCGCCGCCGGCCAGGACGAGCAGCGAGACCTCGGTGGCGGTGTCGAAGCCCAGCCCGAAGAGCAGGCCGACCGGGTACATGTGCCAGGGCTTGCTGACCCCCCGGGTGACCCGGCCCAGGATGCGATTGAGCAGCCCGCGCTTGGCCAGCTGCTCCTCCAGGGCCTGCTCGTCCAGCTGCCCGGACCCGGAGCGCCGGTAGACCCGCAGGATGCCGACGAACACGACGAGGTTGAGGCTGCCCACCAGCAGCAGGAACCCGGCGGACACCGAGAGCCCGACGGTGCCGGTCAGCTGCTGCAGGAAGGAGTTCTCGTCGCCGACCTGCCCGGCCAGCGCTCGCAGGCCGAAGGCCAGCAGCACGCAGAGGCCGAAGACGACGGAGGAGTGGCCGAGGGAGAACCAGAAGCCCACCGACAGCGGGCGCCGCCGGCCGCCCTGCAGGGCGCGGGTGGTGTTGTCGATGGCCGCGATGTGGTCGGCGTCGAAGGCGTGCCGCATGCCCAACGTGTAGGCGGTGAGACCCAGCCCGACGCCGAAGACCGTCGTCCCGCCCAGCTGGTAGCGCTCCGGGACGACGAAGAGCAGCAGCGTGCCCCAGCCGAGCACGTGCAGCAGGACGATGAACGCGCCCATGCCGGCCAGGCTGCGCCACTCGGCCCGGGTGGGCCGGCCGCCGGGCGGGAGCTCGGACGAGGGATCGGTGCCGGCGACCGTCTGGAGGTCCTGCGCGCTCACGACGTCGGCCTCTGCTTGTTGCACATCGGTCGCAACAAAACCACATGCCCGGCCGTCCGCGCGAGGCGGGACCGCTCGGTCAGTCCCAGGTGCGCCGCTGCTTCTTCAGCTGTCCGCGCTGCTTCTTCGCCTCGATCCGCCGCTCCTTCGAGCCGCGGGTCGGCTTGGTCTTCCGTCGCGGCGGGGCCGGTGGCGCCAGCGCCGCGCGCAGGACGGCGGCCAGCCGGGCGCGGGCAGCCTCCCGGTTGCGCAGCTGGGCGCGGTGCTCGCTGGCCGCGATGGTCAGCACGCCGTCGACGAGCCGGTCGCCGAGCCGCTGCCCCAGCCGGGTGCGCTGCAGCTCGCTCAGGCCCGGGACCTCCAGCGGGATCACCGACAGCTCGACCCGGGAGTCGGCGGTGTTCACGCCCTGACCGCCCGGCCCCGAGGAGCGGGAGAACCGCCACGACAGCGCCGCGGCCGGAACGACGAGATCGCCGACGACCGGCAGGTCACCGAACGCGTCGTCCCCGGGCATGCCGCACAGTCTCCCCGACCGGCGCGGCGCGGACGAGCCACTTCCCGTCGTGGGCGACCGGCGGCCTCTACGCGGCCGCGGTGTTCGGGCTCGTCCCGTTCGCCTCCGCCGTCCTGCTGACCCGCACACCCACCCGGCGCTGACCCGGCTCAGCCGGCGGCAGGCACCGGGTCGGCTCCGCCCGCGGCGCCGGGCCGGCAGCGCAGCAGCCGGCGCACGGTCAGCCAGCTGCCCCGCCGGGCGCCGTGGCCCTCCAGCGCCTGGACGGCGTACTCCGAACAGGTCGGCGTGAACGAGCAGCACGGACCGCGGTGCGGGCTGACCTCCCGCTGGTAGACCCGCACCGCCGCGACCAGCCGGTCGGCCAGCGTGCCGCGCGGACCCACGGCCCGGACGTGCCGCGCCGTGGACGGCGCGACCAGCATCAGGTCCATGCCGCAGCCCAGTGACTCGGCCAGGCAGCACCCGGTGTTCAACAGCAGCAGGTCGCGCAGGCAGCCGCCACCGCCGCCCCGCTGGTAGCGCGGGCCGTAGCCGTACTGCGGCCCGTACGCGTAGCCGCGGCGCGGGCCGCCCCAGCCACGTCGGCGACGTGGACCGCCGCCGCCCCATCCCCAGACGAAGACCATGGTCGCGTCCTCCCTCGTGTCGTCCACGGGCGCTCCCGCGCCGCGGTGCTCCTGCTGATCGTGGTGTGCGCCGGGCCGCCCCGCTGGGCGACCGGACGAGACTGTGGCGGTGAGCTCCGGCCCCCTCCCCCTCGGCGCCGCGCTGGCCGCCGGCCCCGTGGTCCTCGACGGCGGGCTCTCCACCGAGCTGGAGTCCCGCGGGCACGACGTGACCTCGGCGCTGTGGTCGGCCCGGCTGCTGGGCGAAGCACCCCAGGCCGTCGCCGATGCCCATGCCGCCTTCGCCGCAGCCGGCGCCCAGGTGGCGACGACGGCCAGCTACCAGGCCACGCTGCCCGGCTTCGCCGCCGCCGGGATCGACGCGGCCGCCGCGGCGGTGCTGATCCACCGCTCGGTGCGGCTGGCCCGGGACGGGATGGCCGCGGCCGGCCGGGACGGCTGGGTCGCCGGTTCCGTCGGTCCGTACGGCGCCTTCCTGGCCGACGGCTCGGAGTACCGGGGCGACTACGTCGCGGGGACGTCGGTGGACGAGCTGCGGGCCTTCCACCGTCCGCGGCTGGAGCTGCTGGCCGAGGCCGGCGTCGACGTGCTGGCCTGCGAGACGCTGCCGGCGGCCGCGGAGGTCGAGGCGCTGCTGGCCGAGGTCGACCGGCTCGGTCTCCCCGCCTGGCTGTCGCTCACCGCGGTCACGGGGTCCGACGGCGTCCCCCGCACCCGCCGGGGCGAGCCGCTCGCCGACGTGCTGGCGACCACCCGCGACGTGCCGGCGGTGATCGCCGTGGGGGTCAACTGCACCGACCCGGCGGGCGTCGTCACGGCGGTCGAGGTCGCGGCGGCGGCCAGCGGGAAGCCGGTCGTCGCCTATCCCAAC
>JAOPUQ010000461.1 GCA_025963425.1 Modestobacter sp.
GCGGCGGCGGCATCGGCGGCAGCCTGGGCGGCGGCCTGCTGCGCGCGGGCGTCGGCGACCTCGGCCTGCCGCTGCTGGAGGTCGGTCTGCACGTCCGCGGCCCGGTGCTGCAGGTCGTCGAGCTCCGCGCTGTCCAGCACCCCCGTCGTCCCGCCCGGCTGGTCGCTCGGCGCGGCCAGGGCGACGGGACCCGGCGACCACAGCAGGGCAAAGGTCAGCGGAACCGCGGCCGCGGCGGTCACCCGGGGTCGCCACGAGGCGCGCAGCGACACCGGACCTCCTCCACAAGTCGACATCGACGTCGACGAGCGGACGTTAGCTGCGTCACCCCCCTTGCGCGCGGCCGGGGCTCCGGCGTCCCGTCCCGGTCACCCGGCCGGGGGACGGGCGCCGGCCCGGCGTGGCCTCCCCGGGACTGTCGGACCCCCGACCTAGCGTCCGAGACGTGCCGTTCCTCCCCTTCCCGTCGTCCCCGCCGGCTGCGTCCCGGGCAGCGGTCGGCGCGGTGCCGCCACTGCCGGCCGGCACCGCCACCCCCGACGTGGTGCTGCAGTTCGCACAAGGCACCATCGACGACCTGGGCACCCCGCTCGCCGACGTGACGTTCGTCGTGGTCGACCTCGAGACCACCGGAGGCTCCCCCAAGGACAGCGCGATCACCGAGATCGGCGCGGTCAAGGTGCGCGCCGGGGAGGTGCTCGGGGAGTTCCAGACGCTGGTCGACCCCGGCCGGGAGATCCCGCCCTACATCAGCGTGCTGACCGGGATCACCTCGATGATGGTGGCGGCCGCCCCGCGCATCGAGTCCGTGCTGCCGGCCTTCCTGGAGTTCGCCCGCGGAACGGTGCTGGTCGCCCACAACTCCCCGTTCGACCTCGGCTTCCTGCGGGCGGCCTGCGACGGCTGCGGGGTCGCCTGGCCGGCGTTCGCCTCCGTCGACACCGCGGTGCTCGCCCGGCGGCTGCTGACCCGCGACGAGGTGCCGAACTGCAAGCTCGGCACGCTGGCCCCGTTCTTCTCCACAGGCACCCAGCCCTGCCACCGTGCCATGGACGACGCCCGGGCGACCGTGGACGTGCTGCACGGGCTCTTCGAGCGCCTCGGCCCGCTCGGGGTCACCTCGCTGGAGGAGCTGACCGGGCTGACCCGCAACGTCGACCCTCGACGCCGGCGCAAGCGTCACCTCGCCGAGTCGGTGCCGCACGGCCCGGGCGTCTACGTCTTCCGCGGCCCCCGCGACGAGCCGCTGTACGTGGGCACCTCCACCGACCTGCGCACCCGGGTGCGCAGCTACTTCACCGCCGGCGAGCAGCGCAGCCGGATGACCGAGATGGTCGCGCTGGCCCAGCGGGTGGAGGCGCTGCCGTGCGCCCACGACCTGGAGGCCGCCGTCCGGGAGCTGCGGCTGATCGCCGAGCACAAGCCCCGCTACAACCGCCGGTCGCGCTTCCCCGAGCGGGCGCTGTGGGTGCGCCTGACCGACGAGCCGTTCCCGCGGCTGTCGGTGGTGCGCCGGGTCCGTCCCGGCGCCGGCGTCTTCCTGGGCCCCTTCCCCGACCGGCGCGCGGCCGACGCCGCGGTGGCCGCCGTGCACGAGTCCCTGCCGCTGCGCCAGTGCACGAGCCGGCTGTCGCTGACCCCGCTGGGCACCGCCTGCGCGCTGGCCGACATGGGCCGGTGCGGAGCCCCGTGCACGGGCGCTCAGACCCGCGAGGAGTACGCGTCGGTGGCCGCGGTCTTCCGCGCCGCCGTGGAGTGCGACCCCCGCGACCTGGTCGCGCCGCTGCTCGCCCGGGTCGAGCGGTTCGCCGCGGAGGGCCGCTACGAGGACGCCGCCGTGCTGCGCGACCGGGTCGCCGTGCTCGTGCGCGCGGTGCGGCGCCGGCAACGCCTGGAGTTGCTGGCCGCCGTCCCCGAACTGGTGCTCGCCCGGCCCGACGGAGCCGGCGGCTGGCAGCTGTCGGTGGTCCGCCGTGGCCGGCTGGTCGCGGCCGGGGTGGCCGCCCGGGGCCGGTCGGTCCGCGGCCACCTGGCCGACCTGCGCGCGACCGCGGAGACCCCCCTCGGGCCCGAGGACGAGCTGGCCGCGTCGGTCGACGAGACCGAGCTCGTGCTGCGCTGGATGGAGAAGCCGGGCACCCGCCTGGTCGACCTCACCGGCACCCTGGCCAGCCGCGCCCCCGGGACCGGTGACTACAGCGAGTTCCTGGCCCTGGTCGAGGCCGGGCGTGCCGAACGCGACCCGTTCGCCGACACCCGCTCGCTGGGAACCAGCAGCCAGCCCGACCGCCTCGCCCCCGGCCGGTCGCCGCACAGCGCGGAGCGCCGCGGCCGTGCGCCGGCCCGGCTAGCATCCCCGACGTGATCACCGCCATCGTGATGATCGACGCCGCCACCGACTCGATCGGGGAGGTCGCCGAGGCCGTCGCCGACCTGCCCGGCGTCAGCGAGGTCTACTCCGTGGCCGGGGATGTCGATCTCGTCGCCCTCGTCCGCGTGCACCAGTTCGAGGAGGTCGCCGACGTGGTGGCCGGGCGGATCAACAAGGTCCCCGGCGTCCTCGACACCGCGACGCACATCGCCTTCCGCGCCTACTCCCGGCACGACCTCGAGGCGGCCTTCTCCCTGGGCCTCGAGTCCTCCGGCTGAGGCCCCGCCCCGGAGTACCCCGCGGCTCAGCGGCGCGCGGCGTCCCGGGCGAGCCGGCTGACCCGCACCCACTCCTCGAGCTTGGCTGCTGCCCGACCGTCGTCGATCGCGGCCGCCGCCCTCGGCAGCGCAGCGCCCAGCGCGTCGTGCAGCCGGGCGCCGCGCTCGTCGAAGGCGGCCAGCGCGGCGGCGGCGTTGAGCAGCACCGCGTCCCGCACCGGCCCCGGGTCACCGGCCACCAGCCGGCGGACCACCTCGGCGTTGACCTCCGGTCCCCCACCCCGCAGCGCGCCCGGCTCGGAGACGGGGATGCCCAGCGCCGTGGGGTCCAGCCGCTCGGCCAGCACCTCGCCGTCCCGCACGACCCACACCGCGGAGGTGGTGGCCGTGGTCAGCTCGTCGAGCCCGTCGTCGCCACGGAAGACCAGCGCCCGGGTGCCGCGCGCGGCCAGCACCTCGGCGAGCACCGGCGCCATCCGGCTGTCGGCGCAGCCGATGGCAGCAGCGACCGGGCGGGCCGGGTTGGTCAGCGGACCCAGGTAGTTGAAGACCGTGCCGATCCCCAGCTCCCGGCGGGGCGCCGCCGCGTGGCGCATGCCCGGATGGAAGACCGGGGCGAAGAAGAAGCCGATCCCCGCGTCGCGGACGCACCGGGCCACGGCCGGGGCCGGCAGGTCGATCACCACGCCGAGCGCCTCGAGGACGTCGGCGGTCCCCGACGCCGACGAGGCGGCGCGGTTGCCGTGCTTGGCCACCGGGGCACCGGCCGCGGCGGTCACGATGGCGGCCATCGTGGAGATGTTGACCGTCTGGGCGCCGTCCCCGCCGGTGCCCACGATGTCCACGCAGTCCAGCGGCAGGGTCACCGGCGTGGCCTGGTCGAGCATCGTGGCGGCCAGGCCGGCCACCTCTTCCGGCGACTCGCCCTTGGCCCGCAGGGCGACCACGAACCCGGCCACCTGGGCCGGCGTGGCCTCACCGGTCATCACCTGCCGCATGGCCCAGCGGGTGTCCCCGGCCGACAGGTCCTCCCGGCGGACCAGCCGCGTCAGCAGCCCCGGCCAGGTCGGGGACGGCGTGCCCATGCTCAGCGGCGGACGGACGGACGCCGCGACGCGCGGTGGCGCAGCAGCGTGGCCACCACGTCGGGAGCGGTCAGCGGGTCGATCGGGTAGGCCAGGGTGGCGTCGGCGAGCGACCAGTGCGCCAGCCAGCGGTCGGCCTGCCGGGCGATCAGCACGACCAGCTCGGGGCAGTCGGCCACCTCGTGCTTCAGCTGCCGGCTGATGCCCATCCCGCCGGTCGGCTGGGCCTCGCCGTCGAGCACGCAGAGGTCGATGCCCCCGGCGTCGACGGCCGCGACGACCTCGTCGCCGGTGGCGCACTCGACGTAGGTCAGCGGTCCCACACCGGTCGCCGGGGACCGCCCCAGGGCGGTCCGGACGGCGGCGCGGACCTCGGCCCGCTGGCTGAAGACCAGCACGGTTGCCGGCACGGCGACGTCGCTCACAGCCGCGAGCCTAGTGGCAGCCGACCCACGCGCCCGCGGCGCGCCGTGCGGGCTCCGTCAGGTCCGCCACGCCCGTCCCACCCCACGTCGTGGGAGAGCTGTCCCGATGCCATGATGAGCCCGTGACAACGGCCCCCGTGGCGAGCAGCACCTTCGACACCTCGCGGGTGCACTCCCTGACCCGACCGAACATGGTCAGCGTCGGCACGATCGTCTGGCTCGC
>JAOPUQ010000471.1 GCA_025963425.1 Modestobacter sp.
ACACCGGAAGTGCCGGTTCCCGACGACGGCGAGCACCCGGACGCCGCCCCGCCGCAGCCAGAAGGCGCACCGGGCGTGGAAATCGGTTTGTCGGAGGAAGGCAGCACGTTCGAACCCGAGGAAGATCAGGAAGCTGAGACCTGATCGGCTTTCTTCTTTCCCGGCTGCGGTTGGGATGAGGGTGGCCAGAACGGCGCAACCCCGCCAGGACGAGCGACGGGGCGCATCAGCGGCTCACCGGCCGCAGGCGTGTGCGTCTGTGCCGTGTCGCCCCCGGTCACCGACCTGAACCCCGCCGGGCAGATGCGCACCGAGCACGGGGAACCTCCGTGGACTGCGATGAGGAGCACCGCGGCTGGGATCGTCAGCGAGCTCAAGCAGCTGGCGGTCCCCGCCGGCATCTCGAGACGTGTCTCCACCTCTAGATCAATCCTTGGTCATGGGCCCTCATCAAGGCCTCGGTCCGGTTCTTGGCCCGCAGGTGCCCGTAGAGGTCGCCGAGCAACCGGTACATCATCCGCTCCGAGTAGCCGGCGCGCTCCGCCAACTGCCGGACGGTCAGTCCCTGGGACAGGCCGCGAAGCCATCCCGCCTCGCCGTCGGTGAGCGTCCCGTCCCCTCTTCGCGCCGGGCCCGGGCCTTCGTGGGCGATCGCCCGCACGACCGAGATCGGCAGGAGCCCCACTCCGTCGGAGGCGCGCAGCGCAGCGTCGCAGAGAGCCTGGGGTGTGCACCCGCGCGGCAGGACGCCGTCGGCGCCCGCCAGGACGGCCTGCACAGAGGTGCGGACGTCCGCGTCCTCCACGAGGGCGATCACCACGACGTGGTGTCCGCCGTGGGGCAGCTTCCGCAGCAGGCGCCAGTCCTCCGGTGAGTCGAGCGTCAACAGGACGACCTTGCGTCCCGATCCGTCGATCCATGCCCCCAGGTCGTCCGGCGAATCGGCGTGCAGCCCCGCATCGCGCAGCGTGGTGACAACCCCGCGTCGGAACAACGGGAGCGGATCGTGCACTGCAATCGGAACGGGCATAGGGGCCGCTTTCAGCCGGTTCGCCGTCCCCCGAGCCTGTCCTGCCGGGAGTCGTCCCCGCCAGAGGTACCTGCGCCGAGATGGCAGGGAGCTGACGAGGAACGCGTCATAGACCTGTCGCAAGGCCTCCGCCTACGGTGACAGGGCCCACAGCGGCCACTGCGGGCGGGTCGATGCCGATGGCATCGAGGGACTCCCTCGGCGGACTCCCGCTGTGCGACCGCCCGGAGCGGGGGGTGCCGCCGTTCACTGGAACGAGGCCGATCGGGGCGGGCACTTCTCAGCCGCCCGCTGTCCGCGCCGGCCGATGACCACCCTGATCGGAAACTTCTCATGAGCACCGACGTCCAGCCCTCCCCGCCCACGAACGCCATGCCCACGATCGTTCTCGTGCACGGCGCCTTCGCCGATGCTTCCAGCTGGAACGGCGTCGTCGAGCGGCTGCAGCAGCGAGGCCACACCGTCACCGCCCCGGCCAACCCGCTGCGCGGGATCACCACCGATTCCGACTACATCGCGGGCGTCATTCGCCAGATCGACGGTCCCGTGCTGCTGGTCGGCCACTCGTACGGCGGCGCCACCATCACGAACGCCGCAACGGCCACCCCGAACGTGCTGGGCCTGGTGTACGTCTGCGGCTTCGCCCCAGACGAGGGGGAACTTCTGATCGAGATCGAGAACGGCTCGACGGACAGCGTCCTGGACACGGCGCTCGTCCAGAGCCAGTACTCCACGGGACAGGGGAACGAGACGGCGACGGAGTTCTCGATCGACCCAGCCCTCTTCCGGGAGACCTTCGCCGCGGATCTGCCCGCGGAGCAGACCGCCGTCATGGCCGCCACACAGCGGCCCGTGGCCGCCGCCGCCTTCACCGAACCCTCCGGACCCCCCGCCTGGGAGACACTGCCGTGCTGGGCGGTGGTCGCCACCGGGGACAAGGCCGCCGGCAGCGACGTCGTCCGTTCCATGGCGCAGCGGTCCGGCGCCGGCATCGTCGAGATCGACGGGTCGCACGTGATCATGATCTCCCAGCCGGAGGCCGTGACCGACGTGATCCTCAAGGCGGTGGACGAGGTCAGGGAGCCGGCCGGTCCCGTCGGTACGTCATGACCGCGACGATCGAGCCAGGGGTGCACACGTCCTCGGCGCGCTGGAGCAGGTCGACGCCGGCGCGGAGCGCTGTGCGGCCGTGGTCGCCCTGAACGGCTACCTGATCAACAGCGACTGCACCGCGGCGTCGTTCGACAGCCCGGACTACGTCCCGATCGTCGACCACGACCACCGCTGGCGGCTGAGCCTGGCTGAGGGCGACCCACGCAGACGACGCACCTCGACGGCCACTGACACGGAACGAACGTGAGGTGCTTGGCCATGGCGTCCCGAACGCTCCGCCTGTCCACCGAAGGTCACATGCCTTCGCTGGGCGGCGCGACCGCCTGGCTCAACTCGCCGCCGCTGACGGCGGAGAGCCTGCGCGGGCAGACCGTCCTCGTGCAGTTCTGGACCTACACCTGCATCAACTGGCTGCGGACGCTTCCCTACGTCCGCGCCTGGGCGCAGAGGTACCGCGACCAGGGGCTCCTCGTGATCGGCGTGCACACGCCTGAGTTCCCGTTCGAGAGGGATCTCCAGAACGTCCGCCGGGCCGCGCAGGAGATGACCGTCGACTACCCCATCGGGGTCGACAACGACTATTCGGTCTGGGACGCCTTCACCAACCGCTACTGGCCGGCCTTCTACTTCGTCGATGCCCGGGGCCTCATCCGCCACCACCGCTTCGGGGAAGGGGACTACGGGACGTCGGAGCTGGTCATTCAGCAACTGCTGGTCGAGTCCGGAGCCCGTGGCGTCCCGCGGGGTCTGGTGTCGGTCGACGGCGAGGGCGCGGAGGCGGCCGCCGACTGGGACAGCCTGGAGTCCGCGGAGAACTACGTCGGCTACGAGCGCACCGACAACTTCGCCTCCCCTGGTGGACCCCGGAGCGACGAGCGGCACGTCTATTCGAGCCCGGGCCGGCTGCGGCTCAACCAGTGGGCCCTCTCGGGTGACTGGACGATGGAGGATCAGGCCACCGTGCTGAACGAGGCCACAGGCCGCATCACCTATCGCTTCCACGCCCGCGACCTTCATCTGGTCATGGGGCCGACATCACGCGAAACGTCCCCGCGATTCCGCGTGCTCATCGACGGGCAGCCGCCGGGCGCGGCTCATGGAGTCGACGTCGACGAGCGGGGCAACGGCACGGTGGACCAGCAGCGGCTGTACCAGCTGATCCGTCAGCCCAAGCCCATCGCTGATCGACAGTTCGAGATCGAGTTCCTGGATCCAGGCGTGGAGGCCCTCGCGTTCACGTTCGGCTGATGAACGGCGACAGGCCCTGCACCTGTGACGAGCGCCGGCGTCCGGGCCGTAGAACGGCTGTTCACCCCCGGGCTGTGACGTGGAAGCGGCGGATGGCTGCCAGGGTCTCCGTGGGGCGTTCCTCGGCCAGGAAATGGCCGCAGTCCAGGGCCTCACCGGTGACGTCCTGCGCCCAGTCCTGCCAGATGGCGAGAGTGTCGTACCAGGCTGCCAGGGCTCCCCTGCCGGCCCACAGGATCTGGGCCGGGCAGGCGATCTTCCGGCCCGCGGCGCGGTCCACGTCGTCCAGCTGCCGGTCGCAGGTCGCACCGGCGCGGTAGTCCTCGCAGATGGCCTGGACGACCGCCGGATCCCGGACGCAGCGGGCATAGTCGGCGACGGCCTCGGACGCGAACCCCCGGATCACTCCGCCGAACTCGGCGTCGAAGAAGAAGAACTCCGGGTCGTGCGCGATGAGCCGCTCGGGAACGGGGCTCGGCAGGGCCAGGAAGGCCCAGTGCCAGTACCCGACGGCGAAGCGGGCGTCGGCGCGGGCCCAGACCTCGCCGGTGGGAATGACGTCCATGACGGTGAGGCGGCGGACCGCCTGCGGATGGTCCAGCGCCATCCGGTACGCGACCCGGCCGCCGCGGTCGTGGCCGATCACGTCGAAAGCCTCGAAGCCGAGGTGCTGCATCAGAGCGACGCCGTCCTCGGCCATGGCGCGCTTGCCGTAGCTCTCGTGGCCGGGCACCGGGTCGGGCTTGGAGCTGTCCCCGTACCCGCGCAGGTCGGGCGCCACGACGGTGAACTCCCGGGCGAGCTCGCCGGCGATGCCGGCCCACATCAGGTGGGTCTCCGGATATCCGTGCAGCAGGAGCAGCGGTGGTCCGTCGCCGCCGTGCCGCACACGCAGCGACACCGCACCCACGGTGATCTGCGACAGGGTGAAGCCGTCGAGGCCTGGGCGGGAGCAGTGCGGCGCTCCGGAACCGGACGGCATCAGCCGTAGAGGGTGGCGAGGGGCTGCGTGTCGTCCACCACGTACGTGGAGAGCATCTTGGTCGTGACTGTCCCGACGTTCCGCGCGTTGTGAACGATCCCCGGAGGGATGAGAAACGGATCGCCTGTGTGCAAGGCGAGCGGCGGTCGGTCGTCGAACTCCATCGCCACGTCGCCTCGCACGATGTACCCCACCTCCGGGCCAGGATGGCTGTGCCGGCCCGACGCCGTCCCCTCCGGGATCTCGGCAAGAGACTGCACGATCTCCCAGCCCGGAAGGGGCGAGGGGAGCCGCTGGAGCTCGGTTCGCTCGAAGGACGCGGAGGTGGTCGACCGGGCGACGGCTGGTTCGTTCGTCATGTCGTGATCCCTGGGGTCGGGGACGATCGGGTCCGCTGCTCCGGCCCGTCGTGGGTCCGGGCCACGCTCCCACCCGCGCGACCGACGGCTTTCGGGGACGACCGAGACTCGACGGTAGGCCCGGAGCGCCGCCAGGGTCGAAGGACACCGCACGTCGACGTAGGGCTGCTCTGGTCCTTCGTCCGGTAGGCCACGTCGATGAGGTCGTTGACCTCGCCATGATCCGAAGCCCGGGGGGCGCAGTCTTCCCGGAACGGCCGGTGTCGTTCCCGCTGACCCGCACGTTCGTGCCTTCCTGGTCTCATCGGTGCTGAAGCCGAATACGTTGGGCCACGTACCACGTCGCCCCTCGGACACTCCGCAGAGCGCACACCACCGCCACGGGCCGCCGCGTCGATCGACCGGTGCGCCCTGTGGTCCGAGGTCCTTGTCCGCGACGCGCGGAGGGCTGGGCAGCCGCCGCCCCACCGCGGACACTCGTCGCAGGGGGACAGTTCCTCATCGCAGGGGAGAGATCCGTGGAAACCCAGGTCACCGAGATCGCGCCGGACGTCTACCGCTTCTCGACCTACGCCAGTGAAGCGAATCTCGTCTTCAACCAGTTCCTCGTCAACGCCGAGGAACCGCTGATCTTCCACACCGGGCTGCGCGCCCTGTTCCCCCTGGTCTCGGCGGCCATCGAGCGGGTGGTGGCGTTGGACCAGCTGCGCTGGATCACGTTCGGCCACCTGGAGGCTGACGAGTGCGGCGCCATGAATGCCCTGCTCGCCGCAGCCCCGCAGTCCCAGGTCGCGCACGGGGCGATGGGCTGCGCGGTATCGATGAACGACCTCGCCGACCGGATGCCGCGGCCGCTCCAGGACGGCGAGATCCTCGATCTGGGCGGCCGACGGGTGCGACGGATCGACACGCCGCACGTACCGCACGGTTGGGATGCCGGTCTGCTCTTCGAGGAGACGACCGGCACGCTCCTGTGTGGCGATCTGTTCACCGCGCTGGGTGAGGGGCCGGCATCGACCGAGCACGAGATCACGGGACCGGCGCTCCAGACCGAGGACCTCTTCCGAGCCACCTGCCTGACCCCGGCCACCGGCGCGACGATCCGGGCGCTGGCCGACCTGGAGCCGACCACGCTCGCCCTCATGCACGGCCCCGCGTTCACCGGGGACTGCGGGCAGTCGCTGCGGGACCTCGCCGACGCGTACGACCAGCGGCTGGAAGCCGACGGCTTCTGGCTGCACGGCCCGAGAACGCCGGGTCTGGACGCGCCCAGCTGAGACCCGAACGCGCAGAACACCTGCGCGAACCCCAGTAAGAACACGGGTCGACAACGCGGAGGAGTCGTTCGAGATACTGCGCCGACACGAGGCGGCGGTCGGCGGGCCGCCCATCGGAACCGAGTCGTGACGGCGCACACGGGGTTCTCCGTGGAGGGCAGCAGGATCCTCGACGAAAGCCGGTGGTGCCGAGCCCGGCGTCCCTCATCCCAGGAGCGCCTCGATCGGGACCCCGGGATCGGTGAGCCGGCCGGTGTCTACCTGCCGGCCGGACCGGATGAGTGCCTGGATCGGCTCGGCGACGTCCCAGACGTTCACGTTCATGCCTGCCTCGACCCGCCCGTCGCGGAGCCAGAACGTCACGAAGGCGCCGTTCCCGGGGTCCCCGCGGTGGACGACGTCAGCGCCGGGACCGGCCAGGCCGGAGTACTCCATCCCCAGCTCGTACTGGTCGGTGAAGAAGTACGGCACCCGGTCGTAGCTCACCTTCGACCCGAGCATCGAGCGGGCCGCGGCGGGTCCGCCGTGCAGCGCGTTGGCCCAGTGTTCGACCCGGATGTGCCGGTGGTAGCGCGGATGGAACGACGAGGCGACGTCACCGGCGGCGTACACGTCGGGAGCCGAGGTGCGCAGCGCAGCGTCGGCGACCACGCCGTTGGCCACGTCGAGCCCGGCCGCCTCGGCCAGACCGGTGTTCGGCGCCGCCCCGATGCCGATGACGACGAGGTCGGCGGGCAGCTCGGTGTCCCCGTCGACCAGCACGGAGGTCACCCGACCGCCGTCGCCGCACAGCTCGTCGACGGTCGTCCGCACTCGCACGTCGACGCCGTGCGCGCGGTGCAAGCGGGCGAACACCTCACCGAGCTCGGCGCCCAGCACCTGGTGCAGCGGCGTGGGCCGGGGTTCCACCACCGCGACCTCGTTCCCGTGGTGGCGGGCAGCCGCAGCGACCTCCAGGCCGATCCATCCCCCACCGACGATCACGACCCGATGCTGGCCGCTGGACAGCGCGGTCCGCAGGCGATCGGCGTCCGCCGCGGTGCGCAGGTAGTGGACGCCGGCCAGGTCTGCCCCGGGCACGCCCAGCCGGCGGGCGGAGGAGCCGGTGGCCAGCAGCAGCTTCGAGTACCCGAGGCGTTCCCCGGTGTCCAGTTCCACCCGGTGCCCGGCCGGGTCCAGGCCTGACGCCCGAGCCCCCGTGAGCAGCTCCACCCCACGCTCGCCGTACCAGCCGGCGGGATGGACGTCGACGCTCTCCCGGTCGGCCGCGCCGGTGAGGTAGGCCTTGGACAGCGGCGGACGCTCGTAGGGCCGCTCCGGCTCCTCCCCCACGAGCACCAGCCGGCCGTCGAAGCCCTCGTCCCGCAACGTCTCGGCCGCCTTGGCGCCGGCCAGCCCTGCGCCGACGATCACGAACGTGTCGTGTGTGCCCATGCCGGGCCGCCTCTCACGTAGGGGTGGGTCAGGCCGCGGTGCCGGTCAGGGCGAAGAACTCCTGCCGCGACCGGGCGTCGTCCCGCAGCAGGCCGTGCAGGGCGGAGGTGAGGGTGCGGGCACCGGTGGCCCGGACCCCGCGCAGCGACATGCACAGGTGCTCGGCTTCGATCACCACGCCGACGCCCCGCGGCGCGAGGTTGTCCTGCAGCCAGTCCGCCACCTGCTGGGTGAGCCGCTCCTGTACCTGCAGGTCCCGCGCGAACAGCTCCAGCACCCGGGCGAGCTTGGACAGGCCGAGGACCCGGTCGCCCGGCAGGTAGCCGATGTGCGCCACCCCGGAGAACGGCAGCAGGTGGTGCTCGCACAGCGACTGGACCGGGATCCGGGTGGCGATCACCAGCTCGTTGTAGCCCTCGTCGTTGGGGAACGTGGTGAGCTCGAACGGCCGGCAGGTCAGCATCTCGCGGAGGGAGTCCGCGACCCGTCGGGGCGTCT
>JAOPUQ010000480.1 GCA_025963425.1 Modestobacter sp.
TCGGCGGCGCGCTTGGCCGCGAGCCGCTGCTGGGCCGCGGCCCGCTTCGACCGGCCGCGCGAGGGGTCAGGGGACATGAGCGGGCTCCGATCGGAAGGTGGGTGCGTTCCCCAGCGCCAGCCGGGACGCCGGCCACCGAGCCAGCGCCACGGCGACGAGCAGCAGGCCGAGGTCCCGGGCGACCTCGCCGGGGTAGGCGGTGGCGCCGGCAGCCACCTGTCCCCCGCCGCCGAAGCAGCCGCAGTCGATCTGCAGCCCGCGGGCCCAGGCCGAGCCGACCGCGCCCAGGAACACGACGAGCAGCAGCGCCGCGGCGAGCGCCGCCGTCCGGACGAACACACCGACGAGCAGGGCCAGGCCGACGGCCACCTCCACGACCGGGAGGCCGAACGCGACCGGGCCGACCAGCGCCTCCGGCAGCAGCCGGTAGGCGCGCACCGCCCACACGGCCGCCGCCGGGTCGGGCAGCTTCAGCAGCCCGGCCACCAGGAGGACCCAGCCCAGCAGCAGCCGCGCAGCCGTCGCTGCCCAGGGCCTGGCCGTGTCCACACGCTGGCTCACGACTCCTCAGTCGTCCCGCGGACATCCCCGGTTCCCGGTCCATCCTGTGGATCGGCTGTCGGTGCCGCTCCGGGCCGGGGGCGCGACCGCCACGACAGACCGACCTCCGATTCCGGGCGGTACCGTTTCTCCACCCGAGCCGCGGGGCTCCCCCGAACGGTGTGAGGAGGTCGCCGGTGAGCCAGCCGCAGGAGCGGCCGTCGGCGGCGGCCCCTCGACCCTGGCGGGTCCAGGCGACCGAGGTGCTGTCGTCGATCAGCGAAGCGGTCTACTTCCTCGACGTCGACGACCGGTTCACCTGGATGAACGCCGCCGCCGAACGGCTGCTCAAGCGGTCGGCGGACGAGCTCGTCGGCCGGCTGATCTGGGCGGAGTACCCCGACCTGGCCGGGTCCCCGCTGCAGGAGACCTACCGCACCGCCCGCGAGACGAAAGAGCCCCAGCACGTCGAGTTCTTCTACGGTCCGCTGGACCGCTGGCTGGAGGTCCGGGCCTACGCCAACCTCGCCGACCTGGTCGTCTTCTTCCGCGACGTGCACGAACGGCGGTCCCTGGACGAGGAGCGAGCGGCGGAGTCCTCACTCATCCGGGCGGTGCTCAACGCGCTGCCGGCCCGCACTGCCATCCTCGATGCCGACGGCACGATCCTGACCACCAACGCGGCGTGGGCCGCAGCCACGGCATCCTCCGGGCGCCCGTTCGCCGGCCGCGGGGGTGCCAACTACCTCCAGGCCTGCCGGGCCGCGGCCGCGGCCGGCGACCGCGACGCCCGAACGGCGGCCGACGGGCTGGAAGCGGTGTTCGCCGGGCGCGTGGGGTCCTTCTCCCTCGACTACGCATCGTCCCCGTCGGGCGGGCGGAGCAGGGACCCCAGCTGGTGGCACATGCAGGCCTTCCCGGTGGACGAACGGCGCCGCGTCGTCGTCACCCACACCGACATCACCGACCGGGTGACCGCCGAGCAGCGTTCGGCCTGGCAGGCCCGGCACGACCACCTCACCGCGCTGCCCAACCGCGCGGCTCTGCACGAGGCGATCGCCGATGCACTGACCGAGGACGTCGGCGGACGGGTGACCGTTCTCTACATGGACGTCGACGGCTTCAAGCAGGTCAACGACTCCCTCGGCCACTCGGCCGGTGACCTGCTGCTGCGCGAGCTCGCCTCCCGATTGGCGCACCGCACCCGCCCGACCGACGTGGTCGGCCGGCTGGGGGGCGACGAGTTCGTGGTCGTCGCCCGCGACTGCGACGCCTCGGGCGGGGAGGCGCTGGCCCAGCGGTTCCGCTCCGTCTTCGACGAGCCCTTCGAGCTGGCGGGCACCCTGCTGCCGCTGACCGTCAGCATCGGCATCGCCGCCTCCGGCCCGGCCCACGCCCTGCCCGAGGACCTCCTCCGCGACGCCGATGCCGCGATGTACGCCGCGAAGGCCAGCGGCCCCAACCACCAGCTGCTCTTCACCCCGGCCCTGCGCACCGCACTGGAGGACCGCTGGCAGATCGCCAGCCGCCTGCGCGACGCCGCCGCACTCGGTCAGTTCGCGGTGCACTGGCAACCCGTGGTGCACCTGCCCAGCTGGGAGGTCACCGGGTGCGAGGCGCTGCTGCGGTGGAACCACCCACAACGGGGGCTGGTCCCTCCTGCGGACTTCATCCCGATCGCGGAGGAGAACGGGCTGATCGTGCCGATCACCCGGTGGCTGCTCCAGACCACGCTCGCCCAGGCCGTGGACTGGGCGAGCGAGGGGCTGGAACTGGCGATCGCGGTCAACGTCAGCGCCGTGCACCTCTCGTCGGGCACGCTCGTCGACGACGTGCTCAGGGCGGTCGACCACAGCGGGCTCCCGGCCACCCGCCTGATGCTGGAGTTGACCGAGACGGCCCTCGCCCGCAACCCCGATCAGGCGACGGAGCAGTTCACGACCCTGCGGGAGCAGGGTGTCCGGATCGCCATCGACGACTTCGGTACCGGCTACAGCTCGCTGTCGGCGGTGGCCTCGCTGCCGACCGACGTGCTGAAGGTGGACCGCGCCCTGGTGTCGGGTCCACTGCCGGCGTGCGCCGCGACTCCGGGAGCGATCCTCGGCGCGGTCGCCGCGCTCGGCTCCGCCCTGGACATGCAGGTTCTCGCCGAGGGGGTCGAGACGCCCGAGCAGCTCGAGCTGGTCCGCACTGCCGGGTGCACGTACGCCCAGGGGCACCACCTGTCCCCGCCGGTGCCGGCCGAGCAGCTCAGCGCGCTGCTCGCGGAGGGCCGGCGGCGGACCGGGGAACAGCGGCTGCCGCCACGCAGCGCGCCGTCGTGACCCGCTGAACGCCAGAAGAGCTCCCACCCGTACGGGTGGGAGCTCTTCTGCTGGGCACCCGTCGGGGCCCGGACCGGGCACCGGTCGATCCGGCGCGGTGCGCGTGGGCCCCAGGACGGGGGTGCCGGTGGATCAGGCGGCGCGGAGCACGGCCTCGATCTCGAGCTCGACGGAGATCTTGTCGCCGACGACGACGCCGCCGCCGTCCATCGGCATGTCGATGTCGACGCCGAACTCCTTGCGGGAGATCTCGGTCTTGCCACTGAAGCCGGCGCGCGTGCCGCCGTAGGCGTCCGGACCGAAACCGTTGAGCTCCAGGTCGAGGACGACCGGCTTGGTGATCCCCTTGATGGTCAGCTCGCCCTCGACCTTCCAGTCCTCACCGTGGGGGCGGACGGCGGTCGAGCGGAAGGTCATGACGGTGTGGTTGCCGACGTCGAAGAAGTCAGCGGACTTGATGTGGGCGTCGCGCTGCTCCTGCCGGGTGTCGATCGAGTCCAGGTTGATCGTGGCGTTCACCGTCGAGGCGGCCGGGTCGGCGGCGGTGATGATCTCGCCGGCGAACTCGCGGAAGTAGCCGCGGACCTTGCTGACCATCATGTGGCGGACGGAGAAGCCGACCGTCGAGTGGGTGGTGTCGATGTCCCAGGCGCCGACGACGTAGCCCGGGATCTGCGTGGTGCTGGTCATGTGACTCTCCAACTGGTTGAGCGTTTGACTGTTTCGCTGGATCGTAGCGTAGTTGAAGACTTGAGTATTCCGCTAGTACCCTTCCAGCATGACCGCGCAGGTGTCGCCGAGCCCACAGTCCTCCGGCGCCGACCACCCTGCTCCGCGGTGGCTGGACGCCGACGAGCAGGCGACCTGGCGGGCCTGGCTCTACAGCAACCAGTTGCTGCAGGAGCAGCTCGGCCGGGAGCTGGCCCGGGAGGCCGGGATGCCGCACGCCTACTACGAGATCCTGGTGCAGTTGTCCGAGGCGCCCGAGCGGCGGATGCGGATGAGCCAGCTGGCCGACTCCTGCCTGTCCTCCCGCAGCCGACTGTCCCACGCGGTCTCCCGGCTGGAGGAGCGGGGCTGGATCCGCCGCGAGGTCTGCGCGGAGGACGGCCGCGGCCAGCTCGCGGTGCTCACCGACGAGGGCTTCGCCGCCCTGGCGGCCGCTGCCCCGGTGCACGTGGAGAGCGTGCGCAGTCACGTGTTCGACCAGCTCACGCCTGAGCAGGTCGCCGCCATGCGGGACATCGGCGAGACCCTGATGCGCCACCTCAACCAGTACTGACCTCCCCGGGTGGGCAGACCTGGCCATGTCCGCCCACCCGGGGCCCCGTCAGGTGAGGCCGAGCTCCCGGAAGTACTTGTCCGGGGTGATCGGCAGGTCCCGGACACGCAGGCCGGTGGCGTGCCAGTAGGCGTTGGCAACGGCGGCCGCGGCACCGGTGATGCCGATCTCGCCGATCCCCTTGATGCCCAGCTCGTTGACCAGCGGGTCCTCCTCGTCCAGGCAGCTGATGTCGATCTCACCGACGTCGGCGTTGGTGGCGATGTGGTACTCGGCGAGGTCGTGATTGGCGTAGTGGCCGAGGTGCTCGTCGAGCACGGACTCCTCGTGCAGGGCCATGGAGATGCCCATGCTGAAGCCGCCGAGCAGCTGCGACCGCGCCGTCTTGGCGTTGATGATCTTCCCGACCCCGTAGACGCTGGACGCCCGCGGCACCCGCACCTCACCGGTGTCCTCGTCGACCCGCACCTCGACGAAGTGCGCGCCGAACGCGTGCATCGAGTGGCTGTCCGCATGCGGTGAGGGCCCACCCACCCCGCCGTCCACGCTCACCCCGTCCGGCGGCAGCTGCCCGCCGTACCGCTCCTCGACGCGGCGCCTCAGGTCCCGCGCGGTGAGCACGATCGCCGACCCCCAGGAGGCGGTGCCGGTCGATCCGCCGGCGCCGCCGGCGAAGGGCAGCCGGCTGTCGCCGATCCTCAGTTCCACGGAGTCCAGGTCGGTCCCCAGCGCGTCGGCGGCGATCTGGCTCAACGCGGTCCAGGCGCCGGTGCCGATGTCGGACCCGTCGATCTCCACGGTGTAGCGACCGCGGCCGTCGACGGAGATCCGGCAGTCGGCCTTGCGGCGGCGGGCCGGGTAGGTCGCCGAGGCGACGCCGGTGCCGACCAGCCAGCGGCCCTCGGTGCGCATCCGCGGCCGCAGGTCCCGGCCGGCCCAGCCGAACCGCTCGGCCCCGGTACGCAGGCACTCCACCAGGCTGCGGCTGCTCCACGGCACGTTGCGCTCCGGGTCCAGCGCGGGCTCGTTGCGGATCCGCAGCTCGACCGGGTCCATGCCGAGGGCGACGGCCAGCTCGTCCATCGCCGACTCCAGGGCGAACATGCCCGGGGTCTCCCCCGGCGCCCGCATGATCGTCGGCGGCGGGACGTCGAGCCGGGCGAGCCGATGGGTGGTCCGCCGGTGGGGGG
>JAOPUQ010000498.1 GCA_025963425.1 Modestobacter sp.
AGCGCCAGGGCGGCGTCGGCACCCGCGTCGAAGGCCCGCTCGGTCAGCTCGGCAGCCTGTGGTCCGGTCGCGGCGCCGGTGCCGGCGATCACCGGAATGTCGCCGGGGATCGCCGCGCGCACGGCGCCGATCAGAGCGCTGCGCTCCTCCGGGGCCAAAGTCGAGGGCTCTCCGGTGGTCCCGGCCACGAGCACGGCTCGCACGCCGATGTCCACCAATCGGACGGCCAGGTCAGCGGTCGCAGGAGCGTCCAGGGCGCCGTCGTCGTGGAAGAGGGTGACCAGCGCTACCCCGACGCCGGTGAACAACGGTGACATGGACCCATCCTGCTCGGATGGCCGCTCCGGTGGAACCGAATCGAGGCCGGGTACACCCCTCGACAGGTGGCCGAGACCACGGCGTCTGCAGCAAGAGCTGTCCGGCCAATCCGCCAACGTCGTTCACGCATCGGCGTGGCGTACACGGACGACGGGCTTCCCCAGCCCTCGCTCCGGTGAGTCGACGTAGGTGTGGGCGGCGGCGATGTCGTCGAAGTCGAAGACGCGGTCGACGATCGGGGTGAACGCCCCGGTCGCGAGGCCGGCACGGATGAAATGCTCGGCGCGGCGCAGAGCGGCGGCATCGGTGGTGATCTCGTAGACGTGGTAGCGGCGCAGCCACACCGGCGCGTACGGGCCGTCGGGCAGCGGGCTCGGCTGCCCGGACAAGCCGCCGTGCACGATGACCGTGGCACCCGCGGCGCAGGCCCGGACCAAGGCCTCCACCTGCGGGCCTCCGACGGCGTCGAGGACGAGGTCGGCGCCGTGTCCTCGGGTGGACGTGCGGATCGCGTCGACCAGGTCGTCCTCGTCGGTGATCACGGCAGCCGCACCCGCGGCGAGCAGTGCCTCGCGCTGGTCCGCCGACGGTGCGGTCGCGATCGGGACGGCGCCGAGGTGGCGCAGCACCTGCAGCGCCGCCATGCCGACGCTGTTGACGGCCGCGGTGACCACGACCTGGTCGCCGGGCCGGACCCTGACGATCTCCTGCACCATCCCGTAGACCGTCACGTACGGCATCCAGATCGCCGCGCCGGTGATGGGGTCCATCCCCTCCGGCCGGGCGACCAGGGCCGCGGCCGGGACCACGGCCTCCTCCGCGTAGACGGGGTAGTCGTTCTGCGAGAAGGCAGGCACGACACTGACGACGTCGCCGGGTCTCCACCTCTCGACGTCCGGGCCAACCTCCAGCACCTCCCCGGAGGCCTCCGTTCCCAGCCCGGCCGGCAGCACGGGCTGTTCGAGGTAGGTGCCGCGGCGGAAGTTGACCTCGGCACGGTTGAGCCCGATGGCGTCGACCCGAATCCGCACCTCACCTGGACCGAGAGCGCGGACGGCAATCTCCTCGTAGCGCAGTACCTCGGGACCGCCGATCTCGTGGAACCTGATGACACGCACCATGATCGACAAACTACGGGTCGAGTCGTCCGTGAGCCCGCTGGTGACGCCGGTGCCTTCGCCGCCGCGATCCACACGTGGCACCGGCCGCTGGGATTCCCGTAGCGCGCCCGGCAGGGGGCACACAGTGGTGCGGCTGCACCCCGACTTGCCCACGGGGGGTGAACCGGCTCCACCCGGGTTTCCGGGCGGGCGGACCACCGACGTATCGCCGGACCTGGTGACGGCCGACCGCATCGGCGAGCTGGGTACAGCAACCGGTACAGCATCGCGGCCCGGATGAGCACGAACGCCCGTGGACTGCGGCGCACGTTGCAACGCTCCCACGGGACAAACGGCGTCATCGGCGAGGAAGCGGTGATCCCGATCTCGCGGGCGGCGTGGGGGACGGACGGCGCGCTGCCCGCCCCCCACGTTTGCCCTACTCGCTCACTCCTTGAGAAAGTCCAGGACCACCGGGCGCACGTCCTCGATCCGCTCCCACTGCGGCACATGTCCCGCGCCCTTGATGATTTCCACCCGGGAGTCAGCGATCCGGCTCGCGAACTCCTCGGCGTAGACCGAGGAGATCAGGGCGTCGTGCTCGCCCCACACGATCAGCGTCGGGGCGGTGATCCGGTGCAGGCGCTTCTTCAGTCCCTTGTCCGGCACCGGCCAGACGAACTTGCCGGTGGCTCCGAGGCTCCAGATGGCGTCCGCCTGCGCCACGGCTGCTTCCATCCGGTCGGTCGGCACCCTGAGGAACTTCTGCACCGGTTCCGGGCTGAGGTCGGCGAAGAGGGTGGCCACCAGGTCGGGCGGCGACAGCAGCATGTACGGCGTCACCGGCACGTCGTCGCGCCACAGGCCGATCGGGTCCATCAGCACGAGCTTGCTCACCCGGTCCGGGCGGAGGGCGGCGACCTCGGCGGCCATCATCCCGCCGAACGAGCTGCCGACGACCGGTACCGAGTCGAGCCCCAATCGGTCGAGGAGCTCGTCGTAGATGAGGACGAGGTCCCAGAGGGTGTCGACCGCGTTGATGGAGTAGCGGTCGGTCTCCCCGGTGCCGGGGTGGTCCGGGGCGTAGACCGTGTGCTCCTCGGCGAGCG
>JAOPUQ010000506.1 GCA_025963425.1 Modestobacter sp.
TGAACTTCCTGCCGGACGTCTACGTCCCGTGCGAGGTGTGCCACGGCGCCCGGTTCAACCGCGAGACCCTCGAGGTGCACTACAAGGGCAAGACGGTCGCCGAGGTCCTCAACATGCCGATCGAGGAAGCGGCCGACTTCTTCGCCGCCATCCCGGCGATCGCCCGCTACCTGCGCACGCTGACCGAGGTCGGGCTGGGCTATGTCCGGCTGGGCCAGCCGGCGACCACTCTCTCCGGTGGCGAGGCGCAGCGGGTCAAGCTGGCCAGCGAACTCCAGAAGCGGACCAACGGCCGCAGCATCTACGTCCTCGACGAGCCCACCACCGGGCTGCACTTCGAGGACATCCGCAAGCTGCTGCTGGTCCTGCAGGGCCTGGTCGACAAGGGCAACTCGGTCATCGTCATCGAGCACAACCTCGACGTCATCAAGAGCGCGGACTGGCTGATCGACATGGGCCCCGAGGGCGGCTTCCGGGGCGGCATGGTCGTCGCCGAGGGGCCGCCGGAGTTCGTCGCCTCGGTGCCGGAGAGTCACACCGGCCGTTTCCTGGCCGGGATCCTCGACCCGGCGGCCGTCGCCGCAGCCGCCGCACCGAAGAAGCGGGCCCGCAAGAAGGCCAGCTGACGACCGGGAGGGCATCACCATGACCAGCACGTCCGGGGACCTGCACGTCATCCAGAGCACCGGGGGAGTGCACGTCACCTACCGGCGCTGGCTTCCGGTCGGCGACGTCCGCGCGACCGTCCAGATCGTGCACGGTGCCTCCGAGCACTCCGGGCGCTACGGCCGGCTCGCCGGCGCCCTCACCGCCCGAGGGTTCGCCGTGTACGCGATGGACCTGCGCGGTCACGGCCGCACCGCCGAGGGCACCGGTACCGGCCGCTTCGGTGCCCCCGGCTTCGACGGCGTCCTGGACGACGTCCAGGCGCTGCACCTGGTCGCCGCCGAGCAGCACCCCGGCGCGCCCCGGGTGCTGCTCGGCCACTCGATGGGCTCGATCATCGCCCTGGCCTCGGCCGAGCGGGACGGCGGCGACCTGGCCGGCCTCGTGTTGTCCGGGCCGTTGGGCGTCGACCCGGGCCTCGCCGACACGGTCTCCCGGCTGGAGGCTGCACTGGCCGCCGGCCTGGCCGACCGGCCGCTGGACGCCCTGGGGGCCTTCAACGAGTCCTTCGAGCCGGCCCGCACCCCGTACGACTGGCTGTCCCGGGACGACGCCGAGGTGGACGCCTACCTCGCCGACCCGCTCGCCGGGGACGAGATGCCGCTCACCTACGGCTACGCCGCCGTGGTCTTCGGCGCCTCCGTCCGCGCGTCCAGCCCCGAGGGCATCGCCGCGCTCCCCGACGGGCTGCCGGTGCTGCTGCTCTCCGGCTCCCGGGACCCGGTGGGTGGCGTGGCGGCCGGCCAGGTCACCGCGCTGGCCGGCCAGCTGCGTGACCGCGGGCTGCCGGTCGACCAGCACGTCTACCCCGACGCCCGGCACGAGGTCTTCAACGAGACCAACCGCGACGAGGTCGTCGCCGACCTGCTCGACTGGCTGGAGCAGCGGCTCGCGGGCTGATCGCCCCGCCGGCCCGTGAGAGGCAACCGCAGGTCAGCGGGCCGGGTCGCACCGGGGCCGGCCCGGGGGCGTCCCGGCCCTACGGACTGTCGGCGGGCCCCCCTAATCTGGGGGCATGCCCGACCCGTCCACGTACCGCCCTGCTGTAGGCACCATCCCCGAGGACCCGGGGGTGTACAAGTTCCGCGACCCGGGTGGCCGGGTCATCTACGTCGGCAAGGCCAAGAGCCTCCGCCAGCGGCTGAACAGCTACTTCGCCGACGTCTACGGGCTCCACCCCCGCACCCGCCAGATGGTCACCACGGCGGCCAGCGTCGAGTGGACCGTCGTCGGCACCGAGGTCGAGGCCCTCCAGCTCGAGTACAACTGGATCAAGGAGTTCGACCCGCGGTTCAACGTCCGCTACCGCGACGACAAGAGCTACCCGAGCCTCGCCGTGACGCTGAACGAGGAGTTCCCGCGGCTGCAGGTCATGCGCGGCCCGAAGCGCAAGGGCGTCCGCTACTTCGGCCCCTACGCCCACGCCTGGGCCATCCGGGAGACCGTCGACACCCTCACCCGGGTCTTTCCGGCCCGCACCTGCTCGGCGGGGGTCTTCAAGCGGGCCAGCCAGATCGGCCGTCCCTGCCTGCTCGGCTACATCGGCAAGTGCGCCGCGCCCTGCGTCGGCCGGGTGACGGCCGAGGAGCACCGCCGGATCGTCGACGACTTCTGCGACTTCATGGGCGGCCGCACCGACCAGATGATCCGCCGGCTGGAGAGCCAGATGGCCGAGGCGGCGGCCGAGATGGAGTACGAGAAGGCCGCCCGGCTGCGCGACGACCTGGGCGCCCTCCGCCGGGCGCTGGAGAAGCAGGCCGTCGTCCTCGGCGACGGCACCGACGCCGACGTCGTCGCGTTCGCCCAGGACGAGCTGGAGGCCGCCGTCCAGGTCTTCCACGTCCGCGGCGGGCGGGTCCGCGGCCAGCGCGGCTGGATCGTCGACAAGGTCGAGGACGTCACCACCGGCCAGCTCGTCGAGCAGTTCCTGCTCCAGGTCTACGGCGGCGTGGACGAGCAGACCGGTACCGGGGAGGTGGGGGAGGCCGTGCCCCGCGAAGTGCTCGTCCCCGAACTGCCCGACGACGCCGAGGTCTACGCCGAGCTGCTCTCCGAACTCCGCGGCTCCCGGGTCTCCCTGCGGGTGCCCCAGCGCGGTGACAAGCGCAGCCTGATGGAGACCGTCGAGCGCAACGCCAAGGAGTCCTTCGCCCGGCACCGGGTCAAGCGGGCCAGCGACCTCACCGCCCGATCCCTGGCGCTGTCGGAGATCCAGGAGGCCCTCGACCTGCCCGACGCCCCGCTGCGTATCGAGTGCATCGACATCTCGCACGTGCAGGGCACCAACGTGGTGGCCAGCATGGTCGTCTTCGAGGACGGCATGGCCAAGAAGTCCGACTACCGCCGGTTCGCCGTCGCCCAGGGCACCGACGACACCGCCGCGATGGCCGAGGTCGTCCGCCGCCGGTTCGCCCGGCACCTCAAGGACGAGGCCGACCGGCGCGACGAGCAGGGCGTGGCCGCCGAGGAGGGCCGGCCCCGCCGGTTCGCCTACCCGCCCAACCTGCTGGTGGTCGACGGCGGCGCCCCGCAGGTGGCCGCGGCCAGCCGATCGCTGTCGGAGCTGGGCATCGTCGACGTCGCCGTGTGCGGCCTGGCCAAGCGGATGGAGGAGGTCTGGCTCCCCGACGACCCCGACCCGGTCATCCTGCCGCGCACGTCGGAGGCGCTGTACCTGCTCCAGCGGGTCCGTGACGAAGCCCACCGGTTCGCGATCACCTACCACCGGCAGAAGCGATCCAGCACGATGCTGGTGTCGCTCCTGGACGACGTCCCAGGGCTCGGGGAGACACGGCGGAAGGCACTGATGAAGCAGTTCGGATCACTCAAGCGGTTGCGTGCGGCAACCGTCGAGGAGCTCACGGCCGTGCCGGGCATCGGCCGGCGGACCGCCGAGGCGGTGCTGGCCGCCGTCGGCGAGCC
>JAOPUQ010000328.1 GCA_025963425.1 Modestobacter sp.
GCGAAGGTGCGCGGCGGTTCGGTGAGCAGCGCCCGCATCCGGGCCCGCCACGGCGTGGGCACGGTGGTCAGCCCGCCGACGGCGAGCGTGCCCCAGTGCACCGGGACGGCGAACCGCGGGCGCAGCAGCGCGACGGCCTCGGCGGCGCGGAGGGGGTCCAGGTGCCCGGGCCCCAGCGAGGGTCCCCAGCCCCACACCGGCAGCACGGCGACGTCGACACCGGCGAGGTCGGCCATGCCGGGGAACAAGTCGGTGTCCCCGGCCACGTAGACCGACGCGCCGGCCCCGCGGAGCAGGTGCCCGACGGCCGGGGCCTGCGGGCCGTGGGTGAAGCGCGGCCCCCAGCGGTGCCCGCTGTGGTCGGCCGGGGTGGCCGTGACCGTCAGGCCGCCGTCGGTGAGGCTCTCCCCGGGAGCGAGCTCCTCGACGGCGGTGAAGCCGTGGCCGCGTAGCCACCGGCCGGCGCCGCGGGGGACGACGACCGGGGTAGCGCGGCCCAGCCGGCGCAGCGAGCGCAGGTGCAGGTGGTCGTTGTGCAGGTGCGAGACCACCACCAGGTCGACGCCGGCCCAGCTGGCCGGTTCCGGCGGCGCGACGACGCGGCGCAGCGGCCCGAGGCCGGCGGTGAGCAGCGGATCGGTCAGCACCGTCCGGCCGGCCAGCTCGACGCGGACGGTCGAGTGGCCGAGGAAGTGCAGCGACGGGCCGGTCACCTGGCCAGTATCGGCGCTGGGCACCGGCGTGGTCACTGTCCCGGGGGGTGGCGTTCAGGAGACGGGGACGGCGGCGACCCGGGTGCGGCGGAGGACGGCGGCGACCTCGGTGGCGGTGAGGTCGCTGGGCAGCACCGGTCCGCTGATCGCGACCAGCCCCTGGGCGTGGATCGCGGCGAACATCTCCGGGCTGGCGATCTCGGTGACCACGGTGCGCACGTCGAAGGTGGCTGCGCTGCGGTGGATGGCCGCCAGCAGCCGCAGGGCGCGCGGGTCGTCATCGGGCGGGGCGAGGTCGCGGATGTCGACCATGACGACGTCCAGCGGCACCCGGGCCAGCTGGGACCACAGGGTGGAGCCCATCCCGTAGTCGGCGAGGGCGAGCTGGACGCCGGCCTCGTGCACCACGTGCAGTGCGGGGATCAGCGCCGCGGACGAGGTCTGCAGCACCTCCTCGGTGAAGGTCAGGGTGAGCCGGGCGGGGGACATGCCGGCCTGGGCGAGGGCGGCGGTGACCTCACCGGCCAGCTCGTCGGCGTGCACGTACCCGGCCGGCAGGTTCACGCACAGCAGCAGGCTGTCGCTGAGTGCGGTGATCTCGGCGCAGGCCTGGCGCAGCAGCCACTGCTGCAGCAGACCGGTGTGGCCCTGCCGCTCGGCGGCGGCCCACAGCTCGGCGGCGGGCAGCGGGCCCAGCTCGGGGTGCATCCAGACCGGGTCCGCGCCCGCGGCGACGTAGACGCCGGTGTCGCCGTTGACGATGAGGTCGTAGTGGAGTCGGACGTCGCCGTCTTCGAGCGCGACCGCGACGTCACTGGTTGCCGCGGCCAGGCTGAGGCGGTCGTTGGAGTGCACCCGCCAGCAGCCCTTGCCGGCCTGCTTGGCGGTGCGCAGCGCGCTGTCGGCCTCGCGGAAGGCGAGCTGGCCGCCGCCGGGGCGGACGAGGGTCAGGCCGACGCTGGCGCCGACGGAGAAGGTCCACTCGCCGACCCGGTAGGGCTGGGCGAGCAGGTCGACGACGCGCTCGGCGGTCTCCAGGGCGGCCTCCTGCGTGCCGGCGATCAGGACGGCGAACTCGTCGCCACCGAGCCGGGCGACCAGGTCGTCGGCGCGCGTGAGCCCCTGCAGCCGGCGGGCGACCTCGACCAGGAGCAGGTCGCCGGCCTCGTGCCCGACGGAGTCGTTGACGGCCTTTAACCCGTCGAGGTCCAGGACGAGCAGGCTGCGTTCGCCGGCGGACGCCGACTGCGCGGCCATCTCCTGGAACAGCATGGCCCGGTTGGGCAGCCGGGTGAGGTGGTCGGTGAAGGCCATCCGCTCCAGCTCGCGCTCGCGGCGGCGCCGGGTGGTCACGTCGCGCAGGTGGAGCACGCGACGGCCGCTGCCGGGGCGCTCGTGGTGGGTGACCTCGAGGTCGCGCGGCTCGCCGTCGGGCGGCAGCACGCGCAGGTGCAGGGCGGGGGCGACGTCGCCGGCGGCGGCGGTGAGCTCGTCGCGGACCCGGGCCCGGTCCTCCTCGTGCAGCAGGTCCAGCAGCACCGGGTGCGGGTCGAGTTCGGGGGCGATGCCCAGCAGGGTGCGGGCGGCCGGGGAGGTGAACTCGAGCCGGAACTCGTCGTCCACGATCGCGACGCCGTCGGAGCTGGCCTCGACCAACCCGCGGAAGTCGGCCTCGCTGCGCAGCAGGTCCTCCGACATCCGGCCGTTGTCGCGGATGCGCACCAGCATGCGTACCAGCAGCAGCACGATCACCGCGGCGGAGCAGGCTATGGCGCCGGCGGAGAGGCGCAGGTCGAGCACCAGCGCGGTGACGAGCGTGGCGGGCACGCCGATCAGCGCGCCGGAGACGATGACCAGGCCGGCGCCGGTGGCCGTCGGCTTGGTG
>JAOPUQ010000008.1 GCA_025963425.1 Modestobacter sp.
GGGCACGGTGGTGTCGACGCCGGCGAGCGGGTCGTCGAAGCCGGTGCCGAAGGCCCACTGGCCCTCACCGCCATGGGCGTGGTCGAGGGCGTCGTAGACGGTCTCCTCGTGCATGGGTGCCTCTCCCCTCACCGTGGTGCATGGGACGGCCCCCTCCCGGGCCTCCCCGAGTGTGCGAGGGGACCGAGGAGGGGGTTCCTTCTCACATGTGCGGGACGTCCTCGGGGATGTCGTAGAACGTCGGGTGCCGGTAGACCTTGTCGCCGCTCGGGGCGAACATCGGGTCCTTCTCGTCCGGGCTGGAGGCGGTGATGTCGGCGGCCCGGACCACCCAGATGCTCACGCCCTCGTTGCGCCGGGTGTAGAGGTCGCGCGCGGCGTGCACGGCCATCTCGTCGTCGGGGGCGTGCAGCGAGCCGACGTGCACGTGGTTGAGGCCACGCTTGCCACGGACGAAGACCTCGTACAGCGGCCAGTCCCGCCGGGTGGTCGACGCCTGCGGCTCGACCGGCACCTCCGCACCCGTGGGGACGGCGCCGTGCCCGCCCTCCGCGGTCAGGTCGGTGCTCATGAGGCGTGCTCTTGCGTCCTCTTCGCGGCGTACACCGTGGCCGCCTCGGTGACCCAGGCGTTGCCGTCCCGGGCGGCGCGGCGGCGGGCGATCCGCTCGTCGTTGCACGGCCCGTTCCCGGCGATGACCGCCTTCAGCTCGGACCAGTCGATCGGGCCGAAGCGGTACCGGCCGGTCGCCGGGTCCAGCGCGAGCTCGGGGTCGGGCAGCGTGACGCCGAGAACGGCGGCCTGCGGCACGGTCATGTCGACGAAGCGCTGGCGGAGCTCGTCGTTGCCGTGCCGCTTGACGCCCCACGCCATCGACTGCGCGCTGTTGGGGCTGTCGACGTCCGGCGGGCCGAACATCATCAGCGAGGGCCACCACCAGCGGTCGACGGCGTCCTGCACCATCGCCCGCTGGGCCTCCGTGCCGCGCATCATCGTCATGAGCAGCTCGAAGCCCTGCCGCTGGTGGAAGGACTCCTCCTTGCAGACGCGGATCATCGCCCGGGCGTAGGGGCCGTAGGAGCTGCGGCACAGCGGCACCTGGTTGCAGATGGCCGCGCCGTCGACGAGCCAGCCGATGACGCCGACGTCGGCGAAGGTCAGCGTCGGGTAGTTGAAGATCGAGCTGTACTTCTGCTTGCGCTCGATGAGCTTGTCGGTGAGGTCGGCCCGGTCGGCGCCCAGGGTCTCCGCGGCCGAGTACAGGTACATGCCGTGGCCGGCCTCGTCCTGCACCTTGGCCAGCAGGATCGCCTTGCGCCGCAGGCTCGGGGCGGCGAGCAGCCAGTCGCCCTCGGGCTGCATGCCGATGATCTCCGAGTGCGCGTGCTGCGCGATCTGCCGGATGAGGCCCGTGCGGTAGCCCTCGGGCATCCAGTCGCGCGGCTCGATCCGCTTGTCGGCGGCGATCGTCGCGTCGAAGTGCTCCTGCAGGGCGCGCTCGTCGGGTGCGGCCGGACGGTCCAGCGTGGGCGCAGACATCTGGTCCCCCTCGGGTGCCTCAATTACTGACCAAGCGGTCGGTAATAAGTGTGCCGCAGGTCCGGGCCCTGCACAAGCGGCACGCTTGACAGCCGGCGGCGACGCGGGTTGATTACTGACCGACCGGTCGGTATTGCGCGGCTCACACCGACCGGCGGACGACGCGCGGACGACGGAGGGCAGCGGCATGACCACCATCCGGGGCACCCGACGACTGGGCGCCGCCCCCGACCCCGCACTGCTCGACCCGGCCGAGCGGATGGGCGTCGACGAGCTGCGGGCGCTGCAGCTCACCCGGCTGCAGGAGACGCTGCGGCACGCCTACGCGAACGTGCCGCACTACCGGCGGTCGTTCGACGCCGCCGGGGTGCACCCCGACGACTGCCGCGAGCCGGCCGACCTGGCGAGGTTCCCGACGACGTCGAAGGCCGACCTGCGGGACAACTACCCGTTCGGGATGTTCGCCGTCCCGCGCGAGCAGGTGCGCCGGGTGCACGCCTCGTCCGGCACCACCGGCAAGCCCACCGTCGTCGGCTACACCGAGGGCGACATCGCCACCTGGGCGACGGTCATGGCCCGGTCCATCCGCGCGGCGGGCGGCCGGGCCGGCGACGTGCTGCACAACGCCTACGGCTACGGCCTGTTCACCGGCGGGCTGGGTGCGCACTACGGCGCCGAGGCCCTCGGGTGCACCGTCGTCCCGGTGTCCGGGGGCATGACCCCCCGCCAGGTGCAGCTGATCACCGACTTCGGGCCGCGGGTCATCATGGTCACGCCCAGCTACATGCTCGCCGTCATCGACGAGTTCGAGAAGCAGGGCATCGACCCACGCGCCAGCACGCTGCAGATCGGGATCTTCGGCGCCGAGCCGTGGACCGAGCAGATGCGGCAGGAGATGGAGCAGCGTCTGGACATCGACGCCGTCGACATCTACGGGCTGTCTGAGGTGATGGGCCCGGGCATCGCCCAGGAGTGCGTGGAGACCAAGGACGGCCTGCATGTCTGGGAGGACCACTTCCTCCCCGAGGTCGTCGACCCGCTGACCACCGAGGTGCTGCCGGAGGGCGAGCAGGGTGAGCTGCTGTTCACCTCGCTGACCAAGCAGGCGATGCCGGTCATCCGCTACCGGACCCGCGATCTCACCCGGCTGCTGCCGGGCACCGCGCGGCCGGGCATGCGCCGGATCGAGAAGATCACCGGCCGCACCGATGACATGATCATCCTGCGGGGGGTGAACCTCTTCCCCACCCAGATCGAGGAGGTCGTGCTGCGCACCCCCGGGCTCTCGCCGCACTTCTCGCTGGAGCTGACCACGCGCGGCCGGATGGACCACCTCACCGTGCACGTCGAGGCCCGGCCGGACTGCCCGCCCGGGCGCCGCGCCCCGGCCGCCGCCGAGGTGCAGAAGGCGGTGAAGGACACCGTCGGCACCAGCGTCGAGGTGGACGTCGTCGACCCCGAGACGCTGGCCCGCTCGATGGGCAAGCTGCAGCGGCTGTTCGACCACCGCTCATGACCACGCCCACCGCCCGCCGCGGCCGGCCGGGGCACTCGCTGGACACGCTGCTGGACGTCGCCGTCGCGGTGTTCAACGAGCGCGGCTTCGAGGCCACCAGCATGGACGAGCTGGCCAGCCGGCTCGGGGTCACCAAGTCCGCGATCTACCACCACGTGCCCAGCAAGGTGGAGCTGCTGCGGCTGGCGCTGGACCGCGCGCTGGACGAGCTGTCCGCCGTCCTCACCGAGCCCGGTGCGGTGACCGGCCCGGCGATCGACCGGCTGGAGCACGTCGTCCGCGGGTCGGTGCGGGTGCTGACCGCCCAGCTGCCGTTCGTCACCCTGCTGCTGCGGGTGCGCGGCAACTCCCCCGTCGAGTCCGAGGCGCTGCGCCGCCGGCGGGAGCTCGACCGGGTGGTCACCGACCTGGTGCGCGCGGCCGTGGCGGAGGGCAGCGTCCGCCCGGACGTCGACCCCGCGGTCACCAGCCGGCTGCTGTTCGGCACCGTCAACTCCCTCACCGAGTGGTACCGCCCGGACGGCGACCTCTCCCCCGACGCCGTCGCCGACTCCCTGGTCACCACGCTGTTCACCGGCCTGCGCGCCGGGCGCGCCGGGCGCGCCTGACCCCCGCCCGGGCTTTCGGTACCGAAAGCTCGCCGTCGGGGCAGTTAAGGGTGCCGCGACGGGGGCAGTGTTCCGGCATGGAGACCTTCCGCCGCGGCGACCTCGTGTTCGACGTCCACGACTCCGGACCGGCCGACGGCGAGCCCGTCGTCCTGCTGCACGGGTTCCCACAGGATGCCCGCGCCTTCGACCGGGTGGCCCCGACGCTGCACTCGGCCGGCCTGCGCACCCTGGCCCCCGACCAGCGCGGCTACTCCCCCGGCGCGCGGCCGGCCGGGCGGTCGGCCTACGCGCTGCGCGAGGTGGTGGACGACGTCCTGGCGTTGCTGGACGCCGCCGGGCTGGAGAGTGCGCACGTCGTGGGGCACGACTGGGGCGGGGTCGCGGCGTGGGCGCTGGCGGCCTGGCACCCGTGGCGCGTGCGGACGCTGACCGTGCTGTCGGTGCCGCACCCGGCGGCCATGTCGCAGGCGATGCTGCACAGCGACCAGGCTCTGCGATCGAGCTACATCGGCTTCTTCCAGGTCCCTGTCGTCCCCGAGCGGGCGCTGCTGGCCGGGAACGGCGCAGTCCTGCGGAAGGTGCTGCGCTCCGGCGGGCTGCCCGACGACCTGGTCGACGACTACGTCTCCCGGATGCAGGAGCCGGGCGCGCTGACCGCGGCGCTGAACTGGTACCGGGCACTGCCGACCGGCGCCCGGACGCCGGTGGGCACGGTTCGGGTGCCGACGCTGCACGTGTGGGGGGACGCCGACGCCTTCCTCGGCCGGGCGGCGATCGAGGCCAGCTCGGAGTTCGTCGCGGCGCCCTACCGGCTGGAGGTGCTCGAGGGCGTCAACCACTGGCTCCCGGAGCTCGCTGCCGACCGGGTGGGGGAACTGCTCACCGCGCACGTGCGCACCGCCGGCTGAGCCCGGTGGCCACCGCCTTCGTCGTCAGATCGAGGTGAACACGGACTTCGTCTCCAGGTATCCCTCCAACCCCTCCGGCCCCAGCTCCCGCCCCCACCCGGACTGCTTGTAGCCGCCGGTGGGCATGGTCACGTCGGGGAGGCCGTGCACGTTGATGCCCACCCGACCGACCCGCAGTCGGCGTGCCATGTCGTGGGCCCGGTTGACGTCTCGCGTCCACACGCTCCCGGCGAGCCCGTAGACCGAGTCGTTCGCCTGGGCCGCGATGTCGTCGTCGTCGGTGAACGGGATGGCGGCCACGACCGGACCGAAGATCTCTTCGCGCACCGGCTGCATGGACTGGTCGGCATCGACCAGGACGGTCGGCTCGACGAAGAAGCCGACCTCGGATGCGCCACCGCCCACGGCGACCTTCGCGCCGTCGGAGATGCCGGCCTGGATGTAGCCCAGGACCCGGCTCCGCTGTTTCTCCGAGATGAGGGGCCCCATCTCGGAGCGGGGGTCCGTGCAGTAACCGACCCGGAGGGTGCGGGCGATCTCCGACACACCGGCCACGACCTCGCGGTAGAGCCGTTCGTGGATGAACAACCGGGATCCGGCCGTGCACACCTGCCCGGCATTCGAGAAGATGGCCGCCGCGGCTCCCGGTATGGCCTTGTCCACATCGGCGTCGTCCAGCACGACGACCGGAGACTTCCCACCCAGTTCCAGGGTGACCTTCTTCAGGTTCCCCGTCGCAGCCCTGACGATGAGCTTGCCGACCTCGGTGGAGCCGGTGAAGGCGACCTTGTCGACGTCGTCGTGGGCAGCCAGCGCCGCGCCCGCGGTGTGCCCGTAACCGGTGACGACGTTGACCACGCCGCTGGGCACCCCGGCCTCGACCAGGAGCTCGGCGAGGACCAGGGCGGTCAACGGCGTCTCCTCGGCCGGCTTGAGGATGCAGCAACAGCCCGCCGCCAGCGCGGGAGCGAGCTTCCAGGCAGCCATCGACAGTGGGGCGTTCCACGGCACGATGAGCGCCGCGACGCCGACCGGCTCCCGCATCGTGTAGGTGTGGTAATCGCGGCCGCCGGTGGTGAGTTCCGCGGAACGGCCGGACAGTTTGTCCGCCCAGCCCGCGTAGTAGCGGAAGCACCGGGCGACCTGGGCGACGGTTCCGGACAGGGCCAGGCGGTAGGGCATCCCCTGGTTGAGGCTCTCCAGCGCCGCCAGGCGCTCGCCGTGGGCTTCCACCAGGTCCGCGACCCGCCAGAGGATCTGCGCCCTCTCGTAGGCCGGTATCGACGTCCACCGTCGCTCGTCGAAGGCCCGCCTGGCCGCCGCGACCGCACGCTGCGCGTCCTCCTGGTCGCCCTCGGGGACCGACGCGATGACCTCGCCCGTACCGGGATCGAGGACGTCGAACCGTCGACCGGACGCAGCGGGGACCCACTCGCCGTCCACGAGCATGTTCCAGGACCGGGTCGCCAGGCCCAGAGCGGGGATGTCTGCCACCGTCTCGCCGCTGACCGTCATGACGTGCACTCCTCTGCCTTGACTCTGGATGGAGGGGACCGTGCGGGCTGGGCTCATGACGGCGTCACGGCATCTCGTCCAGGAGGTGACCCATCCGGTCGCGCTTGGACGCGAGGTACGCGGCGTTCTCCGGCGTCGACGCCGACTGCAGCGGTACCCGGTCGACGATCCGCAGGCCGAACGCCTCGAGCCCCACGCGCTTGGCCGGGTTGTTGGTCATCAGCCGGATGCTGCTGATCCCCAGGTCGGCCAGGATCTGAGCGCCGATGCCGTAGTCGCGACCGTCGGCCGGCAGACCGAGCGCCACGTTCGCATCCACGGTGTCCAGCCCCCCGTCCTGCAGGGCATACGCCTGGAGCTTGTGCAGCAGACCGATGCCGCGGCCCTCGTGTCCACGCATGTACACGATCACCCCCTCGCCCGCCGACGCGACCTGCTGCATGGCCGAGCTCAGCTGGGCTCCGCAGTCGCAGCGACGGCTGGTGAGGACGTCCCCGGTCAGGCATTCGGAGTGCACCCGCACGAGGACGTCGTCCTTGCCCGACACCTGGCCCTTGACCAGCGCCAGGTGCTCACGCCCGTCGAGTTCGGACCGGTAGCCCAGGGCACGGAACATGCCGTGGTCGGTGGGGAGCTGGGCCTCGGCCACGCGGGTGATGAGACGGTCGGTGCGACGCCGGTAGCTGATGAGGTCCGCGATCGACACGAGGGGCAGGTCGTGCCGCCGCGCCAGGCGTTCGAGGTCGGGCAGCCGGGCCATGGAGCCGTCGGGGTTCATGATCTCGCAGATGACGCCGGCCGGCTCCAGTCCCGCCAGC
The DNA here is from genome assembly GCA_025963425.1 of Modestobacter sp. Classification (GTDB taxonomy): domain Bacteria; phylum Actinomycetota; class Actinomycetes; order Mycobacteriales; family Geodermatophilaceae; genus Modestobacter. Next base: position 6,908 of record JAOPUQ010000008.1, read on the forward strand.
GTCGCCAGGTCGACGGCCGCCTCGGTGTGACCGGCCCGGCGGAGAACGCCGCCCGGGACCGAGCGCAGCGGGAAGACGTGACCGGGCCGGACGAAGTCCGACGGCGTGGCGCGGTCGTCGACGAGACGGGCGATGCAGCGCGAACGCTCATCTGCGGACACGCCGTTCGCACCGGCGCCCACCAGATCCACGGACACGCTGAACGCCGTGTCTGTGAGAGCGTTCGCACTGGGGACCATGGCCGGGATGGCGAGCTCCTCGAGCCGCTCCCCTGTCATCGGCACGCAGACCAGACCGCGTCCGTGCGTGAGCATGAAGTTGACGTGGTCCTGGGTCACCTTCTCGGCTGCCAGGACGAAGTCGCCCTCGTTCTCGCGGTCCTCGTCGTCGACGACGATGATCATCCCGCCGCGGGCGATCGCCGCCACCGCCGCGTCGATGGAGTCCAGCCGGGTGGTCTCGCGCGGCTGCATCAGCCGGCCGCCAGGACGTGCCGGCGCACGGAGGTGGCCCAGTTCCGCCCGAAGATGCGGGTCGTCCAGGCGGTCTCCCCGGCACGTTGCCGATCAGCGCCGTCGAGCACCCGGAGATCGTCGATGTCGTGCACCGCCATCCGGGTCATCGGACCGTCGTCCAGGGCCACCAGGCGAGCCCTGGCCCACCCGGGCGCCGCGGTCAGGAGCGGGGCGTGCTCGCCGCCGAACCAGTCGTCGAACTCCGGCTGCTCCACGTCCGGGACGGGAAACAGGACGACGAAGAGATGGCGCGGCCGACCGCTTCCCAGGACATCGACGATCACCGCACCCGTGAGGCAGCACGTCGGCGCGGGGTCGACCGCGTCATGGGCGGGCGCGCAACCGGGGTCCGCGCCGACGGCCAGCCGGGCGTGGATGCCGGGGTCGCCCACGTCCGTGTATCGCCCCGTGGGTGGGGAACCCCCGCCTCCGGCCCGAGCTGCGTCCACCAGGTCGAGGTGGATGCGCCGGCCGGTCACGGCAGCTTCGTCCATCGGGAGGGGCTCATCCCTGGGATGACTCGCGCGGCAGGATCAGTGCGTTCCCGGCCTCCCACGAGACGACGACCGCCGACCCCACGTCGAGCCCGTCGGCTTGCCGGGGCTGGATCCGGACCACTCCGTCGTCGCCCGTGACGAAGCGCCCCGTCATGTGGACGCAGTCCCCCATGAACGCCTTGTCCCGGACCACCATCTCGACGCCGGACGACGGTGCGGTGGAGCCCGGCAGAGCGACCGACATGTGTTCGGGCCGCACACAGATGACGACGGGCGCGCCGACCGCGAGATCGGCCGAGCAGCTGGCGGCGACCACGGTCCCGTCGGAGAGCACCACGTCGGCCCTGCCCGGTCCGGACGCCGCCGCCAGGTGGCCGAGGAGCTGGGTCGACTCACCCACGAAGCCCGCGCTGAACAGCGAGGTCGGGTGGTCGTAGATCTCCGCCGGGGGCCCGACCTGAGCGATCGCACCATCGTGCATGAGCACGATCCGGTCGCTCAGGGCGAGCGCCTCCTCCTGGTCGTGGGTCACGTACACCACCGTCGTGCCGAGGTCACGGTGGATGCGGCGGATCTCCTCCTGCATGCTCGAACGGAGCCTGCGGTCCAGGGCACTCAGTGGCTCGTCCATGAGCAGGAGCGGCGGGCGGTAGACCGTGGCCCGGGCCAGCGCGATCCGTTGCTGCTGCCCGCCGGACAGCTCCGTGGGATAGCGCTTTCCGTGGGCCGGGAGGTGCACCAGTTCCAGGGCGTCCGCCACCCGCTCACGGATCTCCCGCTTGGGCATCTTCCGGATCTTCAACGGGTAGGCGATGTTCTGCTCGACCGTCATGTGCGGGAACAGCGAGTAGCTCTGGAACATCATCCCGATGTTCCGCCGATGCGGAGGGAGATCGTTGATTCGGCGGCCGTCCAGGATGAGTTCACCGGAGGTCGGCCGCTCGAACCCGGCGATCATGAGCAGGGTCGTGGTCTTCCCGGAGCCGCTGGAACCGAGCAGCGTCACGAACTCGCCTGCGGCGATGTCGAGGGTGACGCCCTCCACGGCCGTGACGTCCCCGTACTGCTTCCGGACCGACCGGAGCTGCAGCGTCCCGGCATGAGCCGGGCCCGGCGAGGGGTCGGTGCGGCCCGCGCGCCGGTCACTGCGCGGGCTCGTCGTCTCAGCTGTCCCGATGCTCATGCGGTTTCTCCTAGGAACTCGCGGCGACGCGCGGTCGCCGACGAGCGGCTCTGGCGGCAAGGCGGATGGCCAGGTAGGCGATCCCGGCCGAGGCGGTGAGTCCGAGCATGACCGTGGACGCCACGGGCACCAGCGGGTTCAGTTCGTAGCTGATGCTGGCGAACATGCGCACCGGCATCGTCTGGGTGCCTCCGTCGGTGAGGAACAGGGACACGACCGTCTCGTCCAGGGACAGGACGACGGCCAGGAGCGCACCGGCTCCGACCGCCGGGGCGATCGTCGGCAGGACCACCGTGCGGAAGGCGGTCAGCGGCGACGCCCCCAGCGTCTGCGCCGCGAGCTCCAGCCGCGCATCGGTGGTCTCCAGCGCCGCCCGGACGTTGGTCACCACGAAGGGGATGGCGAGGGTGGCGTGAGCCAGCGGGAGCAGCACGACCGTCATGCCGGCGGGCAGCGCGACGATCAGGACGTACGCGCCCGCCCCGTAGACGACGACCGGCACGACGATCGGCAGCCCGAACAGCGTGTCGAACCACCGGTGCAGCGGGACCTGCCGACGGGTCAATGCGTAGGCGACGGCTGTGCCGACGACCACGGCGATCACCGCGGAGATGACCGCGACCCGCACGGTCAACCAGAGGGCCCGGATCCACAGGGGGTCCGCGAAGAACTCCGTGTACCACTCGGTCGTGAAGCCGGGCGGCGGGAACTGCAGGAACGGGGAGGAGTTCAGGGACATCGGTATGACCACCAGCGCCGGCAGCACCAGGTAGGCGGCGACCGCGCAGACGAACACCCAGAGCACGAGCCGCTTGGCCCTCGCCCCTCTCACCGCTGACCCCGGTGCAGTGCCCGGCCGCTCATCTGCAGGACGACGTAGACGAGCACGGCGATGACCAGGAGCGCGAAACCCGCCGTCGCACCCAGTCCGAAGTCGCCGGTGCGGAGGAACTGGTTGGAGATGAACTCCCCGATCATGGTGTTCTGCGGGCCGCCGAGGATCGCCGGGAGGATGTAGTAACCGAGCGAGGCGACGAACACGACGGTGCACCCGGCGGTGATCCCGGGGAGCGTCATCGGCACGTAGATCTGCCAGAACGTCCGGCGCGGGGAGGCGCCGAGCGTGGCGCCGGCCCGCATCAACCGGACGTCGACCCGCCGCATGACATCGAACAACGGCAGCACCATGAACGGGATCCCGTACTGCACCATGCCGATCACCACGCCGGTGGAGTTGTGCACCAGCTCGAATGTCACGCCGGTCAGGCCGACGAGATCCAGCGCCGAGCGCACGACCCCCTGGGTGTCGAGGATGGTCAGCCACGAATACCCGCGCACCACCAGGCTCACGAACAGCGACGCCGACGCCACGAGCACCAGCACGCGCCCGATCCGGCCGCTCGTCGCCGCCAGGTAGGCGTAGGGGTAGGCAACCGCCAGGGAGATGACGGTGACCAGGGCCGACACCAGCGCGGTGCGCAGGAAGACCCGTCCCAGGCCCGGACTGACGAGGTCCTGGAACCGGCTGAATCCGGCCGGTTCGGTCGTGATCGCCCGGACCAGCATCATGAGCACGGGCCAGACGAACACGATCGTGATGAAGACGAGCGCGGGCACGACGATCCACGCCCAGGACGGGAGCCGGCGCCGGCGGACGCCGGGCTCTCCGGGCTGGGTCACGGGGACGGACTCGGGGGCCTCGGTGGTGACCTCGGCCCCCAGCGTCCAGGTCAAGAACCCGCCCACTCGTACCACTTGGTGCTGACGTCGTTCATGTTCGCGCCCCACCAGCTCTCGTCCATGCCGCCGATGGACTTCTGCAGCGCCTCCTCGGAGGTGCTCAACCACGGCGCGATGTCGTCACTGACCAGGGGCAGTGCGGACTTGAGCGTCGGGGCGAAACCGGCGGCCAAGGCCAGCTCCGCCTGGTTCTGGGGGTCGCAGCCGGTCTTGATCCACTCGAGCGTGGCCCTGGCGCTGCGCGCGTCGTGCGGGAGGATGTGGGACCCGTACGTGCGCAGGTTGTCCTGCCACTCGATCGCGACCGGCTGGCCCGTCTGCCCCAGGTAGCCGATCCGGTTGTTCCAGGTCACGACGAAGTCGGCGCCCTTGTTGACCAGCTGCTGCTGGGACTCCGCCGCGCTGTTCCAGAAGACCAGGTCCTCCCGGATCGAGTCGTACTTCGCGAGCGCCCGGTCGACGTCCAACGGGTACAACTTGTCCGCCGGCACCCCGTCGCCCAGGAGGGCGATCTCGAGCATGCCGTAGGGGTAGTTGTAGATGGACCGCTTGCCCGGAACAGCCTTGACGTCGAAGAACTCCTCCCAGTTCCGGGGGTGCTTCTCGGCGTCGGTGCGGTAACCGGTCACCCAGGACGTCAGGTAGTTGACCAGGGCTTTGGGCCTGTAGAAGTCCGCGACGCCGGGCACCTCGATCAGGTCCGACTGCTTCACGCCGATGTAGTCGTAGTCCAGGTCGTCGAACAGCGCCTCGTTGCCGTACGGGAAGAACGCCTCGGCGTCGAACCAGTCCCACTGCAGCTTGCCGGTCTGCTGCTGGGTCTTGAACTTGCCGTAGTCGAGCGCGGCCGGAGTCACGGCCACCCCCGTCTTCTTCGTGAAGGGGCCGCCCCAGGCCTTCAGGAAGCCGGCCTCGCTCGTGCCTCCCCAGGTGGCGATCGTGAATCCCTCGACGTCCTCGAAGCCGGATGCGGCTGCGGCGCTCGACCCCGATCCCGAGCTGCTGCCGCCGCAGGCGGCGAGGACGCCGCCGGCAACGGCGAGACCTGCTGCACCGGCCGCACCGCGCAGGAAGTTGCGACGGGACAGCCCGTTGCGGGCGTCGGCGAACATGTCGAGAGTGCTTCGCTCGGGCATCTGCTTCTCCAAGTCAGGTTCGGACGCGGGGGACGATCAGCGCTGGACGACGAACGGGTCGGCGGTCGCAGCGTCGGACAGGTTGGTCCACACGCTCTTGACGCGGGAGTACTCCAGGAGGCTCTCCATCCCGCCCTCCTTGCCGTGTCCGCTGGCCTTGAAGCCACCGAAGGGCGTGATGGGGCTGAGCGCGCGGTAGGTGTTGATCCAGACGGTGCCGGCGTCCAGCCGCTGCGCCATCCGGTGCGCGCGGGAGATGTCCCGCGTCCACACGCCGGCGGCGAGCCCGAAGGGCGTGTCGTTCGCGTAGCCCAGCACCTCGTCCTCCGAGGTGAACGGGATCACCGAGAGGACCGGCCCGAAGATCTCCTCCCGGGCGATCCGCATGTCCTGCTGGACGCCCTCGAAGATCGTCGGCTCGACGAAGTAGCCGCGGGCAAGATCCCCCTCGGTGCGACGGGTCCCACCGAGCCGCACTGTCGCGCCCTCGGCCCTCCCCACGCCGACGTAGTCGAGGATCCGGTTCATGTGTGCCTCATAGGCGACCGGGCCGACCTCGGTCAGGTCGCTCATCGGGTCACCGAGGGTGATCCGTCCCGCGCGCTCGACGACCTTGTCCAGCACTGCGTCGTAGACATCGCGGTGCAGGTAGGCCCGCGAGCCCGCGGTGCAGGCCTGGCCGGCGGCGGCGAAGATGCCCGCGATCAGGCCGTTGGCTGCGTTGTCGACGTCGGCATCCCCGAACACGATGTTCGGCGACTTGCCACCGAGTTCCATCAGGCAGCGCACATGCCGTTCCGCCGCTCGGTGTGCGATGGCCTTGCCTGCCTCCGTCCCGCCGGTGAAGGTGACGAGGTCGACGCCGGGGTGACTCACCAACGCGTCGCCCGCGGTGGCCCCGCGTCCGGTGACGATGTTGACCACGCCCGGCGGAAGGCCGGCCGACTCGAGCACCTCGACGAATTCGAGGATGGAGGCGGAGGTGATCTCGGAGGGCTTCAACACGACCGTGTTGCCCATGCACAGCGCAGCGGCCAGCTTGTGGCTGGCCAACGTGAGGGGCGCATTCCACGGGACGATGGCCGCGACGACGCCCACCGGCTCGCGCCTGAGGTAGTTGAGCGTCGTGTCGACGGTCGGGACGACCTGCCCGTGGAGCTTGTCCGCCCACCCGGCGAAGTACTCCCAGATCAGCGGGACCGTCGCGTAGGTGGCACGGGTGTCCCGGATCAGCTTGCCGTTGTCCATCGTCTCGACGACCGCGAGCCTGTCGCCGAAGTCCGCGGCCGCGTCGGCCACGCGGCTGAGCAGCTTCCCGCGCGCCGTCGGCGACAGGCCGGCCCAGCGCGGGTCGTGCAGCGCCCGGCGCGCCGCCTTCACGGCCCGATCGACGTCCTCCGCACCGGCGTCCGGGATCTGATACCACTCGTCGCCCGTGGCCGGGTTCACGCTCCCGAGGAACGAATCGGTCCGGGCGTCGACGAACTCGCCGTCGATGTACATCTGATAGGTCCGCTGCGCGATGTCGACCGTCATGTGCTCGCTCTCCTGTCAGCCCTCGTGGTGGGCCTGGCCACTGCGGTGCGGGAAGACGTGTCGGGCCGACCGCCGCCATCTCCGTGCCGTCGCCATCGACGTGCCCGGGGCCAGGTCCGACCCGCTCGCTTGAAGCAAGACCCTAGGAACGGGGGTCACTCGACCGATATGGCCAGACGGCGTAACAGGGGGGCCGGTTATGCGCCGATCGGCCGGGCACGGAGCGTTCCGCCCTCCGGCACCCCGTCCGGCTCTGCACTCGAAACCCGCAGGTGCAGCTCGAGCGCCAAGGTGAACTCGAGCAGGTGCGCCCCGTTGCGCGGGTCCCGTCCGGTGATCGCAGCGATGCGGTCGAGCCGGTACGCCAGCGTGTGCCGGTGGATGAACAGCTCTGCGGCGGCCGGCCCGGGCTTGAAACCGTGCCGGAGGAAGGCGGCCAGACTCTCCACGAGCCGGGACCCGTCCGACAGGTCGTGCTCGATCAGCGGCCCGAGCACACGGTCGACGATCAGCCCCGCCATTTCGCCGGTGTGCCCCCCGAGCAGGGATACGACGTCCAGGTCCTCGACGTCGTGGACCCCCTCGCGGAACGGCGCCCGGCGTGCCGCCGCGGAGCTCTCGCGGTGCGCCACGGCCAAGCCATCGGGACCGCTGTGGACCCGGCTGCGACCGATCAGCGCCGGCCAGCCCCTTCGCCGCAAGGCGGCGTGCACGTCACCTGCCGCGACGTCGTGGCCGGCCGCCACGATGGCGTAGACCGCTCCGTCGAAGAAGCCGACCGCGGGGCGCTGCTGGATGAGCTGGTCCTCGACCAGGCGGCACACGTCACCCGGCTCCTGGCCCGGCCGCACCGGAACGCACAGCAGCCTGAAGGAGCTGGCGGCATCGATCGCGACCTTGCGCATGCGCTCGAGCAGCACCTGCTGGGAGACCTGGTTGGTGGCCGCTCCCTCGACCAGTTCGCTCACGAGCGTCCGCCGCACCTGGCGGATCGAGAGTTCACGCGCGAGGGTCATCGTCGCCCCGGCCACGACCTGCTCGAGCAGCAGTTCCTCCCGCTCGTCGACCGGCCGGGTGCCGACCGCCACGAGGAAGCCCTCCGTCTCGCTGCACACCCGCAGCCCCCAGCTGCTGATGACGCGTCCGGTGTCGTCACCGTCGGGACGTTCGCCGCGGACCTGCGTCGACTCACCGCGCAGGCTCGGTTGCGAGAAGTCGAGCCCGTCGAGACGACCGTGCGGATCGTGGTGCGCAAGCACCTGGCCGAAGTAGTCCACCAGCGCCAGGCCGTAGTCCGGCAACTCGCTGCCGGCCACCTGGAGGATGACGGGGAGTCCCGCCGCCTGCGTGATCGCCGCGAGGATCCGACGATGCAGCAGCACCGCGTTCCGCAGCGCCGCATAGTGCCGGTCGAGGACGATCTTCGTGACGAACATCGTGACGTCGATGAGCGGAACCTGGAAGGGGAGCTCGAAGACGGGCAGGCCCACCCGTTCCGCCGTCTCCACCATCACGCGCGGAACCGGGGCCCCGTCGTGCGCGCTGTAGCCCAGGGCCACACAGCCCCGCGCAGCGACCCGCTCGACGAAGTCACGCTGGTCGTCCTCCGACCGCAGAAGGAGGCCGGTCGTGATGATCAGCTCACCGCCCTGCAGCCACGGCGTCGGGTCCAGCATGTCCGTCAGATGGATCCCACGACAGTCCGGAGGCGCGCCCACACGGCTCTCACCGGTGAGGACCCGGACACCGAACCGCTCGCACGAGATCAGCTGGTCGAGGACTGGTTTCACGTCGGGAACCTACGTTTGCACCGCTTCAATCAGAAGCCCCCTCGCCCCCGGCCCCGCGTTAACTTCTCGGGGCGACCGCATGACGCAACCAGCTAGGCAACGGGCGACGCGACGGGCTCCGCTCCTGCTCGCCCGAACGAGAGCAGCTGCGACGCCATGATCTCGGCCGAGGCGGCCACCGAGGGTTCCACGACCCCACCGTCCTCCCCGAAGACCGGGGCGGCAGCCATGTTCAGTGCCATGCCCAGCGGCGTGGGCCAGCCCCGCAGCGAATGTGCGAGGACCCGCAGTGTCCCGAGCGTGTTGACCGCGGCCTGCCAGCCGTAGGCGGTGGCGACACAGCCGACCGGGAGCCCGTCGACGTAGCAGCGCTGCCCGAGACGCAGCTCCTCCAGGTAGTCGACGGCGTTCTTGACCAGGCCGGAGATGGTCCCGTGGTAACCCGGGGACCCGATGACCAGGGCATCTGCTGATTCGACGGCATCGAGCATCCGGCGGGCCGAGTCGTCCACGACGCCCGGCTCATAAGGCGGCAGCACGAGATCCGGCCCGCTGAAGAGCGTCGTCTCGGCCCCGCACTCGGCGGCGGCGCGCAGGACGGCACGCAGCGCGAGCTCGGTGCTGGAGCGCGCCCGGATCGAACCGCCGATGGCCACCACATGGAACGGCCGGGACGGCGTCGCACGGGTCATGGTCAGGCCTTCCTGGGCGGGGGCACGTACACCGGCGAGTGCGATCGGGCGCCCGCCGAGGAACCTGGCAGGACCTCGACCCCGCGCGCGGACAACGCAGCCCGGAGCACTTCCGCGCTGGGCAGCAGATGGACGGGGCCCAGACCCAGGAACGACACGATGGCCGTCAGCAGTGCACGGTCGTACGGGTCGTCCTGGACCGCGACCACGCGTGGACAGACCCGCTCGTCGTGGGACCAGAGGAGGACACCGCCGGCCGCACGGAGGCTGCACAGATCCTCGTCGAGTCGCGCACGGCAGTCGCACGTCAGCGAACCCAGCACCTGCCCTTCGAGGCAGGGGGAGGTCAGCGCCAGGACCGGCTGCCCCCCGTCCGCTCCCAGCGGGCCGGGGTAGCTGACCGCCAGGTACTGACGACCGTGCACGGCGTCGCGGTACCGGTGCGAGGTGGCCAGCAGGTCGCCGTTCCAGAAGGTCGTCTGGGCCTCGCGCGACAGCAGGTCGGCGTCGGTACGCAGCCGGTGGTCGCGTACGTCCCCCACCGTGACGACCCCGATGTCGTGCTGCCGCCCGAACTCCAGCAGCTCGGGTAGCCGCGCCAGGCTCCCGTCGGCATTGATGACCGATGCGGCAACGCCCGCGGGGTACAGGCCGGCCAGTCGCGGCAGGTCGACGTAGGCCTCGGTCCGTCCTTGTCGGCCCAGCGTGCCGGCCGGAACGGCGCGGAGGGGGAAGATGTGTCCGGGCCGCCGGATGTCCGCGGCGGTCGACTCGGGCGCGGTGGCCACGACGATCGTGCGAGCCCGGTCCGCCGCGGAGATGCCCGTCGTCACACCGTGGCGCGCCTCGATCGAGACGGTGAAGGCGTTCTGCCAGCTGTCCGGCTCGTGCCCGTCCACCATCCGCGTCAGCTCCAGCTCACGACAGCGCTCGTCGGTGAGCCCCAGGTACAGCACGCCACGCGCCTCGCGGATCAGGAAGTTCACCCGCTCGGCCGTGGCGAGACCCGCGGCGAACACGACGTCTCCGGTGGCCTGGCCGTCGTCGCTGTCCACGACGATGACGAAGCCGCCGGCGGCCAGGGACGCCACCGCCTGCTCGACCGTGACCCATGGCCGCGGGCCATGATCCACCGCCGTCCCCCGGTCAGGGTTCGCGCTGGTCACTGGCTCAGCTGTCGCGCGGGCACAGCCGCGCCCTCCCGCGAGTGGACCAGCCGCCCGCCGACCATCACGTGGTCCACCTGGATGTCGAGCAGCTCGTCCACCGTGCACGTGCGCGGGTCGCGGTCGAGCACCACCAGGTCGGCCGTCTTGCCCTTCTCCAGCGAGCCACAGGTGCCGCCGAGGCCGAGGGCGTCGGCGGCGTTGATCGTGTGCATGCGCAGTGCCTCGTCCAGCGTCACCGCCTGGTCCGGCTCGACGATCTCCCCGAGGAAGGTCTGCCGCCGCAGGCAGCACCAGATCCCGAAGAAGGGATTGGTCTGCCGGTCCTCCGCCCCGACGTAGACGTCGGAGCTGCCGGCCAGCGCGAAGCCCTCGTCATGGAGGAAGCGGAACGGAAAGCGGCCACTGCCCGCGACCGGACCGAGGTAGGTCGGGAAGAAGTCCCCGAAGTTGTAGAGGAAGACCGGCTGCGGCACAGGCACGATCCCGGCGCGGCGCCAGCCGTCCAGTGCCTCCGGTCGGGTCAACAGGTTCCCTGCGTGCTCGACGCGGGTCGGCGGCGCATCCGGCATGCCCGCGCGGACCTGCTCCGCGGCCATGACGACGACGTCCTGGGCGCGCTCGCCGTTGGCGTGCACCGCCAGCTGCAGCCCGGCGTCCGCGGTGCGCCGCATCATGTTCACCAGCTGCCGCCGGTCGAGGTTGACCTTGCCCCGGGAGCCGGGACGGATGGCGTGCGGTGATCGGTAGGCCGTGTGGGTCGCAGCGTTCTTGGACGAGTACCCGCCGTCGGAGAACACCTTCACGCCGTGCTGCCTGATGCGTCGCGCGTCGGCCGGGATCAGCTCGTTCGCGCGAAGAGCCGTCTCGAAGTCGACGGTCCCCGGCGCGCACACGAAGACCTCGAGACGTTGGGGCACGCGCCCGGACTCCACCAGGTCGACGAGCTGGCGGACACCTTCGACCGAACCGGAGATGTCTCCCACGAGCGTGACGCCATAGCGGGTGAAGAGGTCATGAGCGCCCTCGGTGAGCACGGCCGCAAGGTCGAGGTCGTCGGCATCCCGGATGGGCAGCAGGCTGTCCACCTCACTCACCACCCCGGTCGGGCGGCCGTCGGACCCCATCTCGATGACAGCGCCACCCATCGAGCCCTTCGTCCGGTCGGAGAACCGTCCGAGGTCGGCGAGCTCGATGGCGGCCGAGTTCAGCAGCGTGGTGTGGCCGCCCGCATGTACGGCGATCGGCACGCTCGGGCTGACCGAGTCCAGTTCCTGCAGCGTCGGGTACCGCTTGTCCGCGAGCTTCTGATTGAAGAAGAGGTTGCCCTGTGCCCGCAGCCAACCGGAGCCGTGGCGCCCCGTCCGCAGCCCGTCCCGGAGAGCGTCCAGGACGTCCTCGACCGAGCTGCACCGTGGCACGCGGACGTCCACCATCGTTCCGCCGGCGCGGGCGCTCACCTCCAGGTGGGCATGCGGGTCCACGAAGCCCGGCATCACCACGCGGTCCCCGAAGTCCAACACCTCGTGGGCGGTGTCGCCGGGCGTCGGACCCGAGCCGGTGTCGGTGATCACCCCGTCGCTGGCGCGGATCCATTCCACATCCTCGGAGCCATTCCGGGAAATGGTCATCACGCGTCCGGCGACAACGGTATCCATGGTCATACCTGTCCGCCGAGCGCCGCGGATCCGGCTCCCTGCATGGTCACGACGCGATTCCATGTTCTGCGCGGAACGGCATGACGACCTCCTTGGCAAAGGTCTCCATGCCATGGAGGACCTCGTCGTGGGAAGGGCCGAAGTCGAACTGCAGCATCAGCTGGTCCACGCCGGCCCGGTGGTATTCCTCCACCTTCGCCAGGCACTCGGCCGGGTCCCCGAAGATGAGGTTCGCCCGGACCTCCTGCGGGGTCGGCTCCTTCTCCAGCCGGTCCGGCGTCACGTATCCGGAGGGATCGGCGTTCTGGGTGAAGTGGTGCAGCCGCTGGTTGATGCGGTGGTTGATGAGCGACTCCTCGACACGGGCGTCGAGCTCCGCCTCGCTCTTGGTCACGAACGCCGAGCGCAGCACGGTGAGCTTCTGCTCGCCGCGCCGCCCACCCGCGGCTTCGCGCGCTGCGTGGAATGCCCGGGCGACGTCCTCGACCACGCTCATCGGACGGATGAAGGGCCAGTTCGCCACGTTGTAGCCCAACGACGCGGCCCACTCGATGGTCGGTGGCGTCATGGCGGCGACCCACACCGGCGGGTGCGGCCGCTGCCGCGACCGCGGCCAGACGGGGGCTTGCGGGAAGGAGTGGAACGCACCGTCGAGGGCGGCAGAGCCGTGCTCACTCGACCACAGGTCCCGCAGGAAGCCGAGGGTCTCGGCGAACCGGTCCTTGCCCTCCGCGAACGGGACGCCGAGCCGTTCGAACTCGTACTCGTACGCACCTCGACCGACGCCCAGCTCGAGCCGGCCCTCCAGCACCTCGTCCGTCAGGGCGATCTCACCAGCAGTGATCAACGGGTGCCGCAGCGTCAGCAACGTGGCCATGGTGCCCACCCGGATGGAGAGGTCCCGCCCGACGTTCTGCGCCAGCATCAGTGCATTGGGAGCCTGCATGAAATGGATGAGATGGTGTTCGGGGACCCAGACCATGTCGTAGCCGAGGTCAGCCGCAGCCGCCGCCTCACGCCGCTTCTCCTCGAAGAGCGAAGATTGGTAGCGTTCCGGCTCGTAGATGCGCTGATGCGACAGGAATACGGCGAATTGCATCGAGTGTGTCCTTATCGAGAGTGCGGCCGGATACGCCGACCGTACGGCTGAGGATCCAGTGCGTCCTTGGCCAAACGACCCGATTGGCAGACCGGGCACTGGACAGGTGGAGGCTGGTGCCGGCGGTCCGCTCAGGCGCCCAGCCCGAGCAGGGACAGGGGCCTGTCATAGGCGATCGCATCGAGCACGTCCTGTGGCACGGGACGCCCCTGACCGACCTCGTTGACCGACAACAGCGCACGCAGGTGCTCCGCCGGGTCGAAGGTCGGGAAGTCCGACCCGAACAGCAACTTGTCCTGCACGCCGTAGTCCAGGGCCGAGAGCAGGATGGTGGACAGCTGCCAGGGGCGCGAACAGCGTGCCGAGAGGTCGGCGAAGACGTTCGGGTGCTTCCGGAGCAGCGGGACCACCTCGTGCGGCCACGGCTGGCCCATGTGCGCGATGACGATGCGCAGCTCGGGGAAGTCACGTGCGACGCGGTCGAGCAGCACGGGCTGGGCGTTGTCCAGCACACCTCGGCGATGACTGACCGCGCCCTGGTGGAAGACGACGACCGCACCGAGCTCGTCCGCCGCCCTGTAGACGGCGTACGCCGCGTCGGAGTGCGGGTGGAAGTCCTGGTACGGCGGCGACAGCTTCACCCCGGAGAGGCCCAGGTCGCCCACGGCGTAGCGCAGCCGGGCCACGGCAGACGGGTCGTTCGGGTCGACCGAGGCGATCCCCACGAGCCGGTCCGACGACGCGACGTACTCCGCGACGAACTCATTGGGCACGTCCAGGTCGAAATGGCGGCTGGTGAGCGCGATGACGACGGAGTGCGAGACGCCACTGGCCAGCATCGCGGCCCGGTGCTCCTCCGGGGTGCCGTGTTCCGAGGGCACGTGCGTGTAGTGGCTGTCGATCTCGCGCCCCCACTCGGGCCCGAGGTGTTCGGGCAGCCAGATGTGGCTGTGCCAGTCGACGAAGTCGTGCGTGTTCATCCGATCCTCCCCATCACTCGGTCGTCGCGCCGCGTCGGCCGCGCCCGCGCCGCGCGCAGACACGGGCACCCCGGGACCGGACGAACCCGGCACGGGCCCGGGACCACGGGACGACCGCGTTCACACCTCGCCGGCTGCGATCGCCGCCTGGTCCTGGTACCGGTCCCCGATGCGGGCGAACGGGCGCCCGCCCGTCGATCCGGCGATCGCGAGAACGATCTCGTCCGGCCCGGGGGCGTCGGCGATCGTCAGGTCGGTGGTCAGGTAGTGCGATCGCCGTCCCTCGTCGTTCTTGTCGACCAGCGGGATGGACAGCACGGTGCCCGAGCCGGCACGACGGTTCGTGAACGGAAGGAAGGACGAACCGCCCACGCGCTCCCGGAAGACGTTGCCGAAGCGCAGCGTGTGGATCAGCGCCGAGGCATGCTCCAGCTCACCGTTGAGCCCGACCACGGCAGCCTTGCCGTACGCCTCGATCGCCTCGGCACCGCCCAGGGCGACTGCGAGCTCGTCGGTGAGCAGTTTCCCGAGGGCCGGGGCGATCGAGCGGATGGCCGGGCCGAGGTCCTCGACGAAACCCCGTCCCGCCCACGGGTTGGCGATCACCACTGCTGCGATCGCCATCCGCAACGGCGGCGAGACCGCGCGACCGCCTTCTCGGTCGAGCACCTCGATGACCGTCACCCGCTTGCGGATGTCAGCGGCGTCGTCCATGGGGGACTTCCTCTCGGTTGGGTCGTACGGGTACTGCTGAACCGGGTGCGCGACGCTCACGGCGTCGCTGGGAGGACCGCGGTCACCTGGATGGACACCCAGGCCTCGGGCCAGGCCAGCTGGGCGACACCCACCAGCGCACCGGCGGGAGGGCTTTCCCCGAGGATGTCCCGGCGGATCCGCACCAGCTCGCCCGCGTACCGCATGTCCGTGACGTAACTGGTCATGGACAGGACGTGCTCGAATCCGCAGCCGACCCGTTCCAATGCGACGCGGATGTTGTGGAAACTGCGGGTGACCTGGGCAGCGAAACCGCCAGGCACCACGTGCCCGTGCTCGTCGGTGCCCATCTGTGCCGCGAGGAAGACCAGGGGGCCGGCCACCACGCACTGCGAGTAGGCGAGGGGCAGCGGGTCCATGAGCCCGGGCACCGGGACCACGCGTCGCCGCCACGCGGCCGCGTCACCCGGGGTCGCGGCTGTCACGACGACGGCGGAAAGGCGGGGATGATCTCCCGACCGAAGAGCTCGACCGAGGCCAGGATGTCGGATTGGGTGAGCTCGGGGAGCCAGGTGTACACCAGGAGCCGTTCGAGACCGACGCTGGTGCGCATGCTCGTGAGTCGCTCCGACACGTCGTCGGGCGTGCCGACGAGGAGGTGTCCGCGGTCGTTCAGGAAGTCGAACCACGGCTTCTCGAGCTCGCGGTCGCTGATCGTCTCCCCCGGCTCGGCGTAGATCGAGCGGCTCCGGAGCCCGCCGATGTAGTCGCGGTAGAGGCGTTCGACGGCGGGCTCGGCGATCTCCCGGGCCTTCTCGCGCGTGTCCGCGACGTAGCAGACCCGCATGAGTGAGCACTGCTCGCCCAGCGCCAGCTCGCGCCCCTGGACCGCGGAGGCGGCCTCGCGGTAGACCTCGAAGGACGTCGCCAGCGCCGCCTCGGAACGAAGCCAGGTGATCGGACGCAGGCCCTGCTCGGCGGACAGCCGGAAGGAGGCGTCGCTGTCCCCGACGTTCCAGAGCGGCGGATGCGGGGTCTGCCGGGGCTTCGGGACGATGGACATGCCGACGTACTGCCCGTCCTCGTCACGCCACCCCGGGTTCCGCGGGAACCAGCCGGCGTAACTGTCGGTCACCCCGGCCCGCGGGAAGGTGTAGTACTTCCCCTCCCACGTGAAGGGATCCTCCGTCCAGGCCCTCCGCAAGATTTCCAGCGTCTCCAGGAACATGTCGGCGTTGCCCGCCGGGAAGCGACGGTCGACGTCGAAGGAGCTCAGGTTGCTCATCTCGCGGTTGGTGATCCCCCGCCCGACGCCGCAGTCCAGGCGTCCACCACTGACGTGATCGAGCACCGCCAGGTCCTCCGCCAGCCGTAGCGGGTGCCAGCCCGGGAGGATCACGGCCGCGAGCCCGAGCCGGATGGTCGAGGTGTGTGCCGCCAGCAGCATGAGCGTCAGGATCGGGTTGGGCTGGACGTCGTAGCCCTCACCACCGAAGTGGTGCTCCCCCGTCCATACGGTGGAGAAGCCGAGCTCCTCGGCGCGGACGGTCTGGGCGACCGCGTCGGCCAGCACCTGGTCGTACGGGCGCCGCTCGGTGTCGAACATGTTGAAGAAGTAGTCGAAGTGCACGCTGCCCCTCCCGACGAGGTGATCGCTCCGGTGGCCCGACCGGGATTCCACCTCGCGGCGAGGCGCGAAGAACTGGCCGATTCGGACGGTACGGAGAGCTGGACGCGCCGTCGTCGGACATACGTCGAAGGGAGAGGGGCGCTTCTGCTCCCAATGTCGATGACGGGCGCCGCCGACGGGCGGGCGGTGACCACTTCCCCCGCCGGGAGTGCGGGGTCATCCGGCTCTGGGCCGTCTCGGACGCCGATGCCGCTCCCCACCCGCCCCCGTCGGACGCCGGCGAGCTTCCCCTGCCCACCGGTGCGGGCGCCGTGGCGGGGCCAGATCAGCGCGCCCGACCGGTCAGCGCATCTCCCCCGCGCCCACGTAGGGGAAGGGACTCGTGAGCAGCGCCCCCTCGGCGAACCGGGAGAGCCGGAAGTCGGACTCGGGAACGTTGGCGTCGGAGCTCTTGCCGTGGACGACGAGGTCGGCGACCAGCCCGCCCACTGCCGGCGAGATCTTGAAACCATGCCCGCTGAAGCCCGCCGCGACGAACAACCGCTCGACCGGCGTCTCGGAGATCACCGGGTTGAAGTCCGGCGTGACGTCGTAACAGCCGGCATAGGTGCTGGCGACGGCTGCCTCCTCCAGACCGGGGAAGCGGTGGGCGATCTTCCCCACCGCCATCTCCAGGAAGTCCTCATCGGCCCGGTTGGCGTACCGGTCCGGGTCGGCCGGCTCCAGGACGGCCAGGTCGCTGTTGCCGAACAACAGCTGACCGGGACCCTCCGGGCGGATGTACTGCAGGGAGACCAGGTCGGAGAACACCGGGACCGGGCCGAGCGCGACACCGGGGTCCAGGAGCACGATCGCTTCGCGGTGCACCGTGATCGGCAGCTCGATCCCGTGCTCGGCGAGCAGCGGGACGGACCAGGGGCCCGCGGCTACGACGACCGTCCCGGTCGAGATGGTCGACCCATCGGCCAGCCGCACCCCGGTCACCCGGTCCGCCTCGACCAGCACGCCGGCCACCGGGGTGCCCTGCCGGATGCGCACCCCGCTTCGCCGGGCGGCCGAGGCGAAGGCCTGGGCGGTCTGGTAGGCGTCGCCGTAGCCTCCGCGGGCCTCCCAGCCGAACGCCGCGAAGTCCGACAGCTCCGCGGTCGGCCACAGGCGGGCCACCTCGTCGCGGTCGATCTCCTCGGTCTGCACGCCCACCGCCCGCTGGTTGGCCAGGCTGGCGCGCAGCGCGGCGACGTTGGGTTCGCCGACGCCGACGACGTAGCCGGTCTGGTGGAACCCCACGTCCTCGCCCAGGATCTCCGCCGCGTTCTCGAACAGCTCCAGGCCCGTGTTCGCCATGGCGGCCAGCGACGAGACCCCGTAGTGACAACGGACCACGCCGCTGGACTTCCCCGTCCCGCCGGAGCCGACGGTCTCGCGCTCGCAGACCACGACGTCGGTGATCCCACGCTGCGCCAACGCCCAGGCGATGGAGGCGCCTTCCAGCCCGCCGCCGATGATGACGACGTCAGCCGTGCTCGCGGTCCCCACGGCGCCGGTCACAGTCCCTGTCCCGGGATCCAGCTGGTGCCCGCCAGCGGCACCCGCGCCATGGCGGCGGCCTCGATGGTCAGCGCCACCAGGTCCTCGGGCTCCAGGTGGTGCAGGTGGGCCTTGCCGCAGGCCCGGGCGATGACCTGTGCCTCCATGGTCATCACCCGGATGAAGTTGGCCAGCCGCCGGCCGCCCTGCACCGGGTCCAGCCGGGACGCCAGCTCGTCGTCCTGAGTGGTGATGCCGGCCGGGTCGCGGCCGGCCTGCCAGTCGTCGTAGAAGCCGGCCGCCGAGCCGAGCGCGCGGTACTCGGCGTCCAGCCCGGGGGCGTTGTCGCCCAGCGCGATGAGCGCGGCCGTGCCGATCGCGACGGCGTCGGCGCCCAGCGCCATGCACTTGGCCAGGTCGGCGCCGTTGCGGATGCCGCCGGAGACGACGAGCTGGACGTGCCGGTGCAGGCCCTCCTCCTGCAGCGCCTGCACCGCCTGGGGCAGCGCGGCCAGGGTCGGGATGCCGACGTGCTCGATGAACACGTCCTGGGTCGCCGCCGTCCCGCCCTGCATGCCGTCGAGCACGATGACGTCGGCACCGGCCTTGGCCGCGAGCTTGACGTCGTAGTAGGTGCGGGTGGCACCGATCTTGACGTAGATCGGCTTCTCCCAGTCGGTGATCTCCCGCAGCTCCCGAATCTTGATCTCCAGGTCGTCCGGGCCGGTCCAGTCCGGGTGCCGGGAGGCGCTGCGCTGGTCGACGCCCATCGGCAGGGTGCGCATCCCGGCCACCCGCTCGGTGATCTTCTGGCCCAGCAGCATGCCGCCGCCGCCGGGCTTGGCGCCCTGCCCGAGCACCACCTCGATCGCGTCGGCCCGGCGCAGGTCGTCGGGGTTCATCCCGTACCGGGACGGGAGGTACTGGTACACGAGGTGCTTGGACTGGCCGCGCTCCTCCGGCGTCATCCCGCCGTCCCCGGTCGTCGTCGAGGTGTTGACCTCACTCGCCCCGCGACCGAGGGCCTCCTTGGCCCGGCCGGACAGGGCACCGAAGCTCATCCCGGCGACGGTCACCGGAGTGGACAGGTGCAGCGGGAACGTGGCGTTCCGGGCGCCGAGGACGACGTCGGTGTCGCACCGCTCGCGGTAGCCCTCCAGCGGGTAGCGGGACATGCTCGCGCCGAGGAACAGCAGGTCGTCGAAGTGCGGCACCTTGCGCTTGGCGCCGCCGCCGCGGATGTCGTAGATGCCGGTCTCGGCGGCGCGCTGGATCTCGGCGATGGTGCGGCGGTCGAAGGTCGCGGACTCCCGCAGGGTCGGGTCCGGGGGCAGGGCGGGCGAGCGCGGTCCGGGGTTCATGGCGGTCTCCCTCAGTACGCCGAGGCGTTGTCGACGTGGAAGTTGTAGAGGCTGCGGCCCGAGCCGAAGCGGGCGAAGGCGGCCGGGTCGGCGTCCATCCCAGCGGCGGTGAGGAGCTGGGCGAGCTCGGCGAGGTGCTCGGCGCGCATCTCCTTCTCGACGCAGTCGGCGCCGAGGGACTTCACCGAGCCCTGCACGTAGATGCGCGCCTCGTAGAGGGAGTCGCCCAGGGCGTCGCCGGCGTCGCCACAGACGACCAGCCGGCCCGCCTGGCCCATGAAGGCGCTCATGTGCCCGACGTCGCCACCGACGACGATGTCCACGCCCTTCATCGAGATGCCGCAGCGCGCCGCCGCGGAGCCCTCGACGACCAGCAGCCCCCCGTGTGCGGTCGCCGCCGCCGACTGCGAGGCGTTGCCGCGGACTCGCACGGTCCCCGACATCATGTTCTCCGCGACGCCGACCCCGGCGTTGCCGTTGATCGTGACGGTGGCCGCCTTGTTCATGCCGGCGCAGTAGTAGCCGACGTGCCCGTCGACCTCCACCTCGACCTCGGCGTCCAGCCCGACGGCGATGCTGTGCCGGCCGTCGGGGTGGAGGACCCGCCAGCGGGGCGAGGTCTCGGCGACGCGCGGGGCGTGCAACGCCCCGTTGAGCGCCCGGACGTCGGCGGTGGACAGGTCCACCGTGGTCGGCTCGACGCCCACGGGCGGCTCGACGAGCACCTCACTCAGCGCTGCCATGCGTAGACCTCTTCCGGCTCGGGCTCGAAGATGCGGGCGGACTCGACGCCGGGCAGGCCGGCCAGGGCGCGATACTCCGAGGCCATCGCCACCCACTGGGGGGTCTCGGCGACGACGGCGGGCTTGCAGGCGATCGCGTCACGGACGACGGCGAAGCTGTCCCGGGTGGCGACCAGCAGCGTGTAGAAGCCGTCGAACCGCTCGCACAGCAGCTTCAGCGACTTCTCCAGGTCGTACCCGGCGGCCAGCTGCGCGGCGACGAACCGGGCACCGACCTCGGAGTCGTTGTCACTGTCGAACTCGACCCCGGCGGCCTTCAGCTCCCGCCGGATGGTCGCGTGGTTGGCGAACGAGCCGTTGTGCACGAGGCACTGGTCAGGGCCGACGGAGAAGGGATGGCAGTGCGCGGGGGTGACCGCGGACTCGGTGGCCATCCGGGTGTGCGCCACGCCCTGCCAGCCCTGGGCCCCGGCGAGCCCGAACTCGGCGGCCAGGACCTGCGGGTGCCCGACGCCCTTGAGCACGGCGACGTCCTCGCCCTGCCCGATCACCACGGCGGTCGGCAGCGCCGTCCGCACGGCGGCGACCAGCTGGTCCACACCGGTGGCCGCGTTGACCACCAGCGTCTGGCCGGCGTCGACGACGTCGAGGCCGGTGCCGGGCAGCGCCGCGCGCAGCACGCCGGCGACCTCGGCGGCCGATGCGGCCCCGGTCAGCACCGAGACCGAGGCGTGGCCGGCCGGCGACCAGCGCGGGTCCCCGTAGACCGCCACGCCCGCGGAGTCCGGGCCGCGCTCGGTGACCTGGCAGAGCATTCCGGTCAGCAGCTCGCCGAGCCGGGGGTACAGCGAGGGCTCCCGCAGGTGGAGCCCGACGATCCCGCACATCGCAGGGGGGTCCTCTCGTTCCGGTGGTGCAGTGGGCTCAGAAGGCGGTCACGTAGCGGTCGACCTCCCAGGAGGTCACCTGGCCGTGCCACTCGAAGAACTCCTCGCGCTTCAGGTCGGCGAAGTACCTGCTGACCCCCGGGCCGACCGCGTCGAGGGCGCCGGCCACCACCGGGTCGGCCTCCAGCGCCTCGACCGCGTGCAGCAGCGTGGGCGGCAGGGTCGGGCGGTCCGCTACCGCACCCGGCGCACCGGGGTCGAGCTGACGCCGCACGCCGTCCAGTCCGGCAGCCAGCGCCGTGGCGGCCGCCAGGTAGGGGTTGGCCGATCCGTCCCCGCCACGGAGCTCGACCCGGTTGCGGTCGGGCACGCGCAGGAAGTGGGTGCGGTCGTTGCCGCCGTAGGTCGCGGTCCGGGGCGACCAGGTGGCACCCGAGCGGGTGGAGGTGGCGCCGGTGCGCTTGTAGGAGTTGACCGTGGGCCCGAGCAGGGCCTGCAGCCCGCTGGCGTGCTCGAGCAGTCCGGCGATGAAGGAGTACGCCGTCGGCGACAGGCCCAGCCCGCGCTCGTCGTCGTCCGCGGGGAAGGCCGGCTCGTTCCCCCGCCAGAGCGACAGGTGCATGTGCAGGCCGGTGCCCGTGCGGTCGGTGAACGGCTTGGGCATGAAGGTGGCGACCATGCCCCGCTCCTCGGCCATCACCGAGAGCAGGTACCGCAGCGTGACGACCCGGTCGGCGGTGGTCAG